>JAGLQR010000335.1 GCA_023136725.1 Candidatus Aminicenantota bacterium | reverse complement strand
AGTTTAACAACAAGCTTGGATGGAAATTCTTTGTTCACTTCGTAACCGGAAACATAACCTTCTTTCTTTATTACTTTTACTATTTCTTCCTTTACTTTAGAATAAGGAACATCAACTGAAGGTTTATTTATCCTTGCTGCATTTCTAATTCTTGTTAGTAAATCTGCAATTGGATCAGTATGGCTCATAATTACTCCCTACCAGGATGCTTTAGTAACACCCGGTATCTCTCCTCTTAAAGATAGTTCTCTGAAACAAAGCCTGCATAATTCAAACTTTTTATATACAGAACGGGATCTACCGCAAACTCTGCATCTGCTACTCTCTCTTACTTTATATTTTCGTCCTCTTAAATGTTTCGCTATTGTTGATTTCTTGGCCACTTTTATCTCCTAGTCCCTTAAGGGTAAACCCAGTTTTTTTAATAATACTAATGCGTCTGAATTGTTTAAAGCTGTAGTAACAAACGTTATAGACATACCATTTGCACGGTCTACCTTATTATAATCAATTTCAGGAAATACAAGCTGATCTTTTATAGCCATAGTGTAATTGCCTCTGCCGTCAAACGATTTCGGAGATAGTCCCCGAAAATCCTTAATTCTGGGAATTACAAAAGAAACCAGCCTGTCAAAGAATTCATACATCCTTTTGTTCCGCATAGTCACTGTTGCGCCTATCGGCATACCTTCTCTCAGTCTGAAAGTCGCAATAGACTTCCGGGCTTTTCTTAAAGAAGGCTTCTGTCCGGTTATCACTGTTAGTTCTTCAATCACTTTATCCAGAAGTTTAATATTCTGAGTAGCTTCTCCTACTCCGGAATTAACCACTATTTTTTCAAGCCTTGGGACCATCATAATGTTTTCTTTTTTCAGGTCTTTTTTCAGGCTATCCCTTAATTCTTTATTAAATTTTTCCTGTATTCTGCTCATTTATTACTCCTAATCAACTACAACACCGCATTTTTTGCAGACCCTGTGTTTGGAATCCTTTTCGATCTTGAATCCGATCCGTACTCCATGTTCACATTCGCTGCAATAATACATAATAGCTGCCAGAGGAATAGATCCTTCTCTATCAACTATGCCACCTTGTATATTCTTCTGAGGATTTGCTTTAACATATTCCTTAACAATATGAATTTTTTCAACTACAACCCTGTTTTTTTCAGCAAGCAATCTTATGATCTTCCCTTTTTTCCCTTTGTCTTCTTTTTTTCCGCTTACAACGATAACCGGATCACCTTTTTTCAGTTTTAATTTTGACATTTCAAGTTACCTCCGGCGCAAGTGATACGATCTTCATGAACTTTTTTTCTCTAAGTTCACGGGCAACCGGTCCAAAAACCCTTGTCCCTATTGGTTCACCCTGAGCATCTATTATTACAGCTGCATTATCAGAGAACCTTATATATGATCCGTCTCTTCTTCTCACTTCTTTTCTGGTTCTTACTATTACTGCTTTTACAACTTCACCCTTCTTTATTTTAGAATTAGGTTCTGCAGATTTGACGGTTCCAACAAAGGTATCTCCTATATGAGCTATCTTACCAACTCCTCCGCCAACTGCACGGATGAACATTAATTCCTTCGCTCCTGAATTATCAGCTACTTTAAGCCTTGTCTGCATCTGGATCATTTCAAAACCTCCTTGCCGGGAGCTGAAGAGATCAATTCAATAGCAAGCCATGTCTTTAGTTTGCTTAAAGGCCTTACAAGTTTGATCTTAACTACATCACCTTCTTTAAATTTGTTTGTTTCATCATGAGCCAGATACTTTTTCTTTTTCCTGATAATTTTTTTATAAACAGGATGCTGAAAAACAGTTTCAACACTGACAGAAATTGTTTTATCTGCTTTTGTTGAAACAACCTGGCCGGTAAGCGTAATGCCTGATTTAGTTTTCTTTTCCATCTTTTTTCCTCTTTTCAGTTAAAATCGTCGATAATCTTGCAATATCCTTTTTTGTCCCTTTCATCTTGAAAGGATTATCAGACTGACCCAGTGATTTCTGGATCTTCTGCTTAAACAATTTATCCTTAAGTTCAACAAGCTTTCCGTCGATCTCATCTATTGTCATTGATCTAATATCTTTTGCTTTCATTTGATACTCCGTTAAGTCCTCTTAATGAACCTGGTTTTAATGGGAAATTTCATCTGAGCAAGACGCATTGCCTCTTTTGCCGTTACCTCATCAACTCCTTCCAATTCATATATAACTCTTCCCCTTTTGACTACATCCACCCAAAATTCGGGATCACCTTTACCTTTACCCATTCTAACCTCAATAGGTTTTGAAGTTACGGGTTTATATGGAAACAGCCTTATCCAGAGCTTCCCGCCCCTCTTTATATATCTGTTAATAGCTACCCTTCCGGCTTCGATCTGCCGGGCAGTTATCCAGGCATTCTCAAGTGACTGAAGACCATATTCTCCAAATTCCAGAGTATTTCCTTTTGTAGCAACACCCCTTCTCTTCCCTCTGAATACCTTTCTGTGTTTAACTTTCTTTGGCATTAACATCGGTCATTCTCCCTTCTCTGCAATTTCAA
>JAGLQR010000334.1 GCA_023136725.1 Candidatus Aminicenantota bacterium | reverse complement strand
AGCGGGAACGGATCGGCAGCAGGAAATATTCATGGGGGTGGATACTCATGGGGATCTAATTCATGGTCTATTGGTTCTGCTACACAATTCTTCATGGTTGGTGGTTGGAATAGCGGATGGGAGTTAAATACATCCGCAGGGAAGAGTGGATGCGGAGGAGGAACGTGTAACCATCCGGGAAGAGTAAGTAAGTTAACACCAGGAAAAGAATATACTAATTAGAGTAGAACAAAATAGATAGTTTTATTTAATGTCTTTGTTAAGGATAATTCATATTGAGATGAAAAACATGTTCAAAAGAATAATATATTGGGCGGGTTCATTGAAACTTGCGCTGGTTCTTGTGATTATTCTGATCCTGTTAAGCTTTACTGCGCTGGTCATCCCGCAGCAGAGTGAATTCAGTTCCGTGGATATAGAATTCTGGAGTGATCAGAATCCCGGTCTTGCATCTTTTGCAAGTGTCCTGGGATTTTTCTCCGTATTCAGATCAATTCCATTCCTTATAGTAATAGTATTATTTGCCGTAAACATATTAATATGCACTATCCTTCACCTTTCAGGACTTAAGGAATCTTCAAATTCTATAAGAAAAAGAGGAATCAGAACAACCGGTTTTTTACTCCTTCATATAGCACTTATCGGTATCCTTGCGGGTGGGTTCATCACAACCGCATTGGGAAAGGATGGTAATATCATACTAACTGAAGGGCAGGTTTTTGCTAATAAAGCAGAAAACTATATTAAACTCACGAAGGGATCGTTTAGCAGTATGAGCGATAAGAATTTTCTGGTAAGGTTAAGTAAGGTTAAAATCAAGTATGAAAATAAAGTGATACCTGTGAAGGTATTGACTACTCTTGATTTCAAGTCAAAATCCGAAGAAAAAAATGGGATTGATATAGAAGTAAACAAACCATATAGTTTTGAAGGGTTTGACTTTACACAGGATGAGATCGGGTTCTCTCCCAGGATAATAATCAGGGATCCATTAAAAAGGAAATTGATGATGAATTCTTTTGTCGCTCTTAAAACGTTCCGTGAAGGTGAAAATTGGCAATACAGGGATTTTCTGCCGCTTCCATTCCTGAAGAACAAAGTGATCCTGACATTATTTCCTGATCACAAGAAAGATGGAAATGTTATAAGGAAGACAAGCGAACTTGCAGGCAAGCCTGTACTATTGTTCGAAGAAAGAGATGAAAAAGACGAACTTGTTTCGAGTGGAATTATCCCCTTCAGGGGATCATCAAAGATAGGGGATTATCTGTTTGAATTTGTGGAACTCCGATACTGGGCATCTTTCAGGGTAGTTGATGATCCCGGATATATTGTGTTCGGATTATCAATATGGTTAGCACTCTTCTCATTGATTTTGAGATACTCAGAAGATTTGATCTCCTTATTTAAAAAAGAAGGGAGAAATAATAGTTTCTTAACGGGAGTAAATAAATGAAAAATGCTGAAACTTTTTTATTATGGGGGACGATCTTTTTTTATGCACTGACTTTTATTCTCCATATGATTGGTTTTAATTGGAGAAAAATCAGACTTGAGAGTATATCAAAGTGGATACTGAAATTTGGTTTCATACTACATACAGCAACCGGGATAATACACTGGATAAGTTCAAAACATCCCCCGGTCACCGACACTTACGAATTGAACCTTACGGGTGTCTGGTTCATGATCCTGATATTTATCCTATTTGAATACTTGGGGAAAGCCGGAAATGTGATCGGGCTTGTTGTTGTTCCCCTCTCATTCCTTGCACTCGGATACGGCTATCTCTCAGGTATCTACATAAAGCCGATGGGGCCTGCATTTCAGAGTCCATGGTTAATCGTTCACGTAATATTTGCCTGGATTGCATTTGGAAGTTATGCGATCTCTACCGGAGCGGCAGTATTTCTTCTGCTTAAGGAAAGGAAGAAATCTTCGGAATCATTTAAAAAACTTCCATCTGCAGATGAGCTGGATCTGACCGAATACAGGTTTATTGTTCTCGGATTTATCAATCATGCAGTAATGATAGTCTCAGGTGCCATATGGGCAAAAAAACTCTGGGGTCATTATTGGAATTGGGACCCTCTTGAGACATGGTCACTTATTGCATTCCTTTTTTATGCCTTCTATCTTCATGCACGTTCATTTTTAAACTGGAGAATGAAAAAATCCGCATGGCTTGCAGTGGCCGGATTAATAATACTTGCAATATCTTTCTGGGGTGTCGGCTTGTTCGGCCCAACGATCCACCCCGGACCATAAGATAAAAAATATAAAGGTGAAAAATGGCAACGTTAGTTCTTTTAAATAATTTTTTACACGACTTCAGTGCTGCTGGATGGATCTTCTGTTCAGTTTTATTGTTTGTTATGCTCAGGTCTTTGCCTGAAGCTTTTCATGCAAGAAAAGGGGATGATCTTCATTTGATCATTTTAAATTGTTTGAAAAAGATCAGATTGTTCATGATGGCGAGTCTGGGAGGGATCGTTGTTTTCGGGATTTTCAGGGCACTCGCTTATAAGTCGTATGAGTGGAATGCTGCTTCCGGAGATTCTCA
>JAGLQR010000333.1 GCA_023136725.1 Candidatus Aminicenantota bacterium | reverse complement strand
TCGGCCAAAAAAAATTTCAACCTGACCTAACCTGTATCTGAATATGTCAGTATTATTTTTATGATTCTTCCTGCGATCAGGAGGAGAACAAATTAAAATTTCCATAGCAGGGAAACAGCACCGAATGATAAAGTGTTACCTTGTGAGCTTGCAAGAGATGTACGAAATTGTTTCGTGACCGATAACTGAAAATTCCCGAGATAAAAACTTAGAGAAACAACAGCTCTGCCCAAAAAGTATCCCCTGTTAATGTTATAGTCGGATGCTGCATCGGTAATATATAGATAGGCGATAACATCGACAAAAAGTCCGAAATTGACTGACCATCCGAATCCCCGCCTCTCCCTTTGCAACCCCAATAGAGCATTTTCATTGATAATTCCGGAATAGTATACATTGAAATTCTTCGGATAATTTTTTCCGAAACGCCATGCGGAACCAAGAGATGCTCCACTATAAAAATTACCGAGATGAAATCCGACATTTCCAATCAGGTCGGATGAAAATCCTCCTTTGTAACTTTTTTCCCATTTTCTGATTCCATGTTCGTATGCAATCCCGAATGTTGCATGGTTTTCCAATTGTGTGTCCCAACCCTCGGGAGTGATGGCGCCTATTAACTTATGGAAAGTGCGTTGAGCTGTTCCGGCACCTGAAGCAGGCCCGACTATGCCTAGCTGAAATTTAAATTCGCTGTATGAATGTTCATCATGCTCAAATAAAAAGAAGGAGAAAAGCAGATGTCCTGCATAAGGTATGTCGTTGTAATCCGGTTCAGTCTTTGTTATATCTTCCGGAGTAAACATCATCTGGTACACACTGAATCCTACATTGTACGATTTTCCTTCGTTAAGTGATAAGAAAGGAATTATTTTTACTGCATTACGTATTGTCCCCGGATATATTCCCGATGCATCATCTATATCGCTTCCCTTCAGGGGATTGCCAAGCCATCCGATCCGTATTCCATTTGTATAATGCATATCTGTACCGGCAAAAAAGTCATTTTCAACTGCTATAGAGATCGTATCGCTGTACAACAATCCGGATATAAAGAGAAGGTTCAGGCAAAGCAGAAGAGCATAGAGATCACTGAAAGGGAACCACCTTTTCTTCATAGTTCACATTTAGCATAAAAAAATGTTCTTTTCAAGGAATAGAGGCCGGTAGGAGTGTGTTCCTGTGCTTGCGGTTCATCTCTTCTGTAAAGACTATTTTTAACAAAAAATTTTTTTTGTTGACAAAACAGAATTTGTATATTATCATAGTTAGCGAACACTAACTAACATGGAGAAAAAATAGTGAAACAATTAACAAGCAGGCAGGAAGAGATAATTAATGCTTCAATAGAGATCATTTCTGAGAAGGGTATACAGAACCTGACAATTAAAAATCTTTCGAAGGCGATCGGGATATCCGAACCGGCTATTTACAGACACTTTGAGAGTAAAATGGACATTCTCCTCACTATTTTATCAAAATTTGAAAACTATATAATTACCGAGAAGGATATTAATAAGAACATTGGATTATCACCCATAAAAAAGCTTGAGGGGATTTTTTCCCATCACTTTTCATATTTTGAAAAGAATCCTGCTTTTGCGGCTGTTGTTTTTGCAGAAGAGATCTTCAGAGATGATAAGCGCCTTTCAGAAAAGATCCACACTATTATGAAGAGGAATTTTGAGATGATGCTTTTGATCGTCAAAGATGGGCAGGCAAAAGGGGAGATCAGGAAAGATATTGAAGGGGATCAGATAATTTTGATAATAATGGGGGCCCTACGGCTCATTGTGAAAAAATGGAAGCTGTCCGATCACTCATTTAATATAATAAGTGATGGAAAAAAATTATGGAGAACTGTAAAAAAATTAATTTCAGCTTAATTTAGCGGGAAATTTTTTTGATTAAAAAGGTTAGTTAATGTTAACGAACAAAGGAGATAGAATGGGAAATTTTTTAAAGAAACTGACAAAATTCAATAAGATAGTATTAGCTGCGGTGTTAATACTGAATGTCGGATTTTTCATGATCATGAGATCAAACACAAGGATGGAGACCGATCTTGATGAATATATGCCGCAGGAACATCCTGCATTTGTCTATAGTAATCAGGCAGAAGAGTGGTTCAATATCAAGGACGGGATAATTATTGCTATCGAAAATGAAGAAGGGATCTATAATACCGGTACTATTCAAAAGGTGAAAGATCTTACGAAATCACTTCAGAAGATGAAGGAGATAGAAAAGAGTGATGTTACATCTCTATATACAGCAGACAATATTATTGGTACAGAAGATGGAATGGATGTCCGGCCCTTTTTCAAGAGAGTTCCGAAAGATCCTGAAAAGCTGGAAGAGATGAAGAATTTTGTCAGGAATAATGATATGATATTCGGCCGGCTTGTCTCAAATGATGAAAAGATCACCCTTATAATTGCAGAGATAAAAGATGATGTTTTTTCTCAGGAGTTTTATCACAGGATACTGGAATTATCTAAAGAGTATGAAGGGCCGGAGAAAATATATGTGGCAGGAAGCCCGATCGTTGAAGGTACTATGGCAT
>JAGLQR010000332.1 GCA_023136725.1 Candidatus Aminicenantota bacterium | reverse complement strand
AATAACGATTGAGATCAGATCAATTTATCTCAGCTGGGAGGAAGATTTCGAAGGTGGTACCGGTACCGGCTTTTGATTGTACCTTTATCAATCCATTATGATCAAGTATTATCTTATTGGCTATTGCCAGGCCCAGCCCGATCCCTTTTTCGGTAACATTACCTTTCGTTGAAAAGTATGGATCGAATATCCTTCCCAGATTTTCCTCCGGGATCCCTTTACCAGAATCTTTAATCGAGATTCTTAGAAATTCTTTGTTCTTTAGAGACGGGAGAACTCTACTTTGATTAAGAAATTTGGATACAGAAACCTCAATATGAGCTTTACCTTCTGTTGCATCCAGAGAATTCAATAATATGTTTTTCAGCGCAATACATATTTGTTTTCTGTCACATCTGAGTTTCTGTAGATCATCATCAGATTCCAGCCTGAATTCTGTATCAATATACTCACTTTGGAGTGGTTCGAGAACTGCTCCTATTATTTCCATAATATTCTCGAGGCTTTCCTCTTTTACTGCACTTGTGGAGAAAACATATAGATCATCAAGAAGTTCTGATGCTCTGCTTGAGGCTTCTTCTATCCTATTCAAAGGGTTATCAAGTTTCGGATCTCCTTTGCGGTTAAACTTTATCAGTTCAAGATTGCCCATAATAATTGTCAGGATATTGTTGAAATCATGAGTAACCCCGTTTGCAACCATCCGGAATGATTCAAGATTGGCAATTTTTGTTCTCTCCTTCTCCACAAGAATTCTATCCCTGACATCCCTTATGGAAATTAGTTGAGATTTTTCATCTTCATATTCAATTATATTTGTTCCAACTTCAACTTCTATTATTTCTCCTGTTTTAGTTTTCAGGTGCAATTCAATTCTATCCTTTGGAAGGTCTCCGGACAGTGTTTTTATGTCGAAAATTCTATTTGAAAGTTCACGACTGTCAGATTTGAGTATGTGGGTCAGAGGTTTTTTTAGAAGTTCATCTTTCAAATATCCGGACATTTCAGATAGTTTTGTGTTGACATAAATAAAGCGGAAATCTCTTAGTATTCCTATACCATCATTGCTGTTCTCAACCAGTGCACGGTATCTCTCTTCACTCTGCTCAAGGCCTCTCTTTGTAGCTGAAAGTTTATTGATCGTATTATTAAGGGTAAGATTAGTTGATTCAAGCCCTTTTCTTGTACGCTCCTGAATTCTTCCATAGATAAATGACATAAGTACGATTGTAATGTATACTCCGGTATATCTTGCAAGGAATCTTCCGGTATATACTGAAGGGAATATATTTAACAGAGTCAGAAAAATATTAAGGGACAAAAATATAATAGAAACAATTGTCCCCTCCCTGATTTTCAAAAAAAATATTAACATAAGAGGTGCGCTGAGAGACCATAAATACAATCCACTTCCTCCTTCCCCAAATTGAAAAAAATACATAGTAAGAACTAAAAAATAAAGCACTATCAGTCTCGATGCGTAAGTATAATTTCGTGTTTTTCTCATATGAAGAAGTATTAAGATCATTATCAGTGCGGCAGACAAATCTATGATGCCGTTCAAATAGTTCTTATTGTATATCGAAAATAATCCGAAGAAAGTGAGTAGAAAGGTCATAAATGCTGACACAAATTTTAGTACGATTATATTTTTTTGGATAAAATAATTGTGAGATTTCCCTTTTCCGGAATTATTAGCTATGATGGGTGGTTTTGAAAGTTCCCTGAAAAATTTCCTGATAGCTGTGAGCAGCATGATTTTCATATATCATATTCATTTTTTTTATTCAATAACAGGATTAAACTTTTAATATTGGTACAACTTTGATATATTCAAGGTTATGAAAAAAGTGAATTTATCAATAAGTAAAGCGTTGATCTTTTTAGCTTATATTTTTATTTCTTTTTCCGGGATCCCGTATATATCAGCTTTGGAAATTCCGTTAAAAGTAGAAGTTGTTACATCGATCCCGGTTGAGACCTCTTTAAAAGGCAAAGGTACGAGAAGAGCTTCTGAAGTGTGGGTGGAAATGATAAATAAAGCGGGAATCAGTATCGATTTTGCCGAATTCTATCTCATATCTGAAAAAAATGAACTTCTGGAGCCGGTAATTAATGCATTAAAAAAAGCCTCAGCCAGGGGAGTGAAGATAAGATTCCTGATCGATAAGAAGATGCTTAATACTTCAGGTCCGTTGAAAACAAGATTGGAAAGTATAAAGAATGTGGATTTGAAAATTTTTGACTGGAGTGAACTGGGTGGTGGGATTGTTCATGCGAAATACTTCATTGTTGATAATAGAGAAGTCTTCATCGGAAGCCAGAACTTTGATTGGCGTGCATTGAAACATATTCACGAGACAGGGCTCAGGATAAGTGAGCCGGGTATTGTCATGGACCTGAAGCGAATCTTCGAAGTTGACTGGAAGTATAATAGTGGTGATGAAACAGCATACTCATTTCAAAGTGAGATTTCAGAAAAAGATAAAAATACTGATATGTTTCTGACTGCCAGTCCTGAAAAATTTAATCCTCCCGGAATAGAAAGTTCGCTGAAGAAGCTTAAAGAAAT
>JAGLQR010000331.1 GCA_023136725.1 Candidatus Aminicenantota bacterium | reverse complement strand
CGGGTTCTTGCGTGATCAATAAGTGCTCCATATCTTTTTCTCATTAAATTCCAATCGACACCCTGCATCGCCGGATCGTAGAAAAAATCACGATACCTTCTCCATATATCATTAAATATTTGATGCCATTCTTCTTTAGGGACCAGATTCATCACGAGTGAATTGGTTGGAATCGGTTTTTTTATTTTCTGGCCGGCAGCAGGTTTAATGATCCCGTAACTCCTTTTGCTTTTGACCAGAATGGATTTCCCGTCAGATGAGACGATATAATTGCTTACCCCTGAGATTATCTTTTCCATTTTTCTCTTTTTGATATCATAGAACATAAGTGAAGGATCTTTGTCACTACTGCCTGAATTCGGCCATTTAACATAGATTATCTTCCCTTTAAGAGAAAACAGCCTCCCCATATTCCCTGCTTTCGGAGGAAGTATCTCCATGCGGGATTCAATATCATCAAGATCTATTTTTACAGATATTTCAGCTTTTTTCTTATCTTTTTTCTTGTCATCCTTTTTTCCCGGATCCGGTTTCTTCGCAGATGGTTTATAAGAATCATTCTCAGTATATAGAAGAGACTTTGCTCCCTTCGTCAGGCTTATTACAGCCATCTGGCTTGAGTTCGGGTATACCCATGTCCCGTCTCCAAGGTCTGAATAAACAGCTTTCATACTTCTGTTTGTCATGCAGTATATGTACTTCCCATCCTCACTGAAAACCGGATTATAGTCGAAGAAAAACCCGCTGGTAACCTGATTTAGTTTTTTATCTGCCAGATTATAAACAAACACTGCATTATTGCTATTGTCCATTCCAAGTTCAAATGTGATCCATTTCGAATCAGGCGACCAGGATATCAGATAATAATATCTCCCTCCATGTCCGACATTCCACTTTGTATGAGCTACATTTGTTGTTTTCCCGGAAACAATATCAACAATGTAAATTTTATTGGTTTCATCAATAAAAGCGATACTTTTATTATCAGGGGACCAGAATAATCTATATCCATATCCCTTCTCCCTTTTCGTGAGTTGTTTTACTTTCCCGGAAAGATCTTTAAGATAGATCTCATATTCACCCGAAGAATCACTCCAGTAAGCAATATTTTTCCCGTCAGGGGACCATGAAGGATTATGTTCCCAGGTCCCGCTTGTTTTCGTGAGATTCTTCACAAAACCTTTTTCTGCCGGAACATCAAACAACTCTCCTCTTGCTTCAAAAATGATCCGTTTAGCATCGGGAGAAACGGTCATATTTGTAATCTGCTTCCCCACATTCTTTTTCCTTGCCATCTCAGTCGAAAGGTCGCTTATAACATTAACTTTAATTTGCTTATACTTATCATTTGCCAGGTCCATTAAGTATAATCCGCCAGCAGACTCAAAAACTATTTCATTGTTGCCTGCAGACATGTAAGTAATGTCATAATCTTTAAATGCAGTCACCTGTTCAAAAGTTTTATTCATAACATCATATTTCCATATGTTATGCCTCATGTGCTCACCACGATCCGAAAGAAAATAAATGTAGTCTCCGGACCAGGCAGGTTTACCTTCCGTCGCTTCTGTCTTTGTTATATTCACTGCTTTATTATCATTCAGATTGAAAATTATAATATCTGATGCAAGCCCTCCCCTATACCTTTTAAATGGGTAGTTTTCTGTTATTTTCGTTATATACGCCAGTTTATTACCATCAGGAGAAAAAGTGCCCAATTCACCATAAGGGATTTTCATCTTAGCCGGGATGCCTCCATTCTTGTCAACAAGATAGAATTGTCCAAGCCGGCGTATACCATTTTCCCGTGCCGACCTGAATAAGATCCTCTTCCCGTCAGGGTGCCAATCTATCATCCTGTCTGCATATGAATTATAAGTTACTCTGACAGGTATACCTCCTGTTACAGGTATTACATATATATCACTATTCCCATTATAAGCTGCGGTGTATCCGATATATTTCCCGTCAGGAGAAAATTTCGGCCATGACTCTTCACCGGGGGAATGTGTTACCTGAACAGCTGTTCCTCCACTTTTCGACATCAGCCAGATATCGCTTCCATATACAAAAGTTATCTGTGTATCAGAAACATCCATATACCTCATCAATTTTGCATTGATCTTTCCTTCGGCAGTACCAAAAAGAAAAAGCATGCAAATAACCAGAAAAATAACTTTAGTTTTCATAAATGAATCTCCTTTGATATATTTTAATAAGATGGATACGTAATAATCATGTATAAGGTTCAGTCAGTGGGAACGGGCCGCATTCAGCAAGTACCACTCATATCGTGAAAGGATGATGTGGTATTATTTTGCCGAACATCTGATGGGCGACAGGAGAAATAATATAGATATATTCGGGATCAAATAAGATTATTCTGAATTATTATCCGGGAGAAAAAGATTCAAACCATTTTTTAATAGTGAGACCCTGAATTCGTTTACATCTCCAATTATCTCCCCATCAATTGCTATATCAATTTTTTTAGGGGAAGTTACATGAAACTCACCGGATCGTAGTATTTCAATTTCAGGGCGTTTTAAATGCTTATGCCTCATAACAGACAATGCAA
>JAGLQR010000330.1 GCA_023136725.1 Candidatus Aminicenantota bacterium | reverse complement strand
CAGAAACAGATAAGGATCCAACTTGCATCTGTCCTAAAGGCAATCATATCAATGAGACTTATCCCGATGGCAGATGATAAAGGGAGGGTCCCTGCAGTTGAAATACTAATAAATACCCCATTTATTCAGGATTGCATTGTTAATCCGGAAAAAACCAAACTGATAGGGGAAGCGATCGAACAGGGTATCTCCCAATATGGTATGCAAACCTTCGACCAGTCACTCTTCTTCCTTTATGGCCGTGGAATGATCACATATGAAGAAGCACTCAAATGGGCATCGAATCCCGATGAGTTCAAACTTAAAAAAGCCGGGATCCAATCTACAAAAGATATGTCACTTGAAGAGATGGAAAAGCGAATTTCAGATGTTTCAACTGATGAAGGAAATAGCTCGGAGGGTGACTTTAAAGATCACAATCTTCTGGATATTGAAGGTATATGAACAGTAGCGAAATAAGGGATATATTTTATACATATTTCAAGGACAAAGGACATTACAAAGTAATGTCATCCCCGCTTGTGCCGGCAAAAGATCCTTCCATTTTATTCACAAATGCAGGGATGAATCAGTTCAAGGATATTTTTATCGGGAATGAGACCAGAGATTATTCGAGAGCTGTTTCTATACAGAAATGTATGAGAGTATCCGGGAAGCACAACGATTTTGATGAAGTAGGCCGGACAGAATATCACCACACTTTTTTTGAGATGCTCGGGAATTTTTCTTTCGGAGATTATTTTAAGGAAAAAGCCATAGAATATGCATGGGAGCTGATGACGGAAAAATTCGGGTTCTCACCTGAAGTCCTCAGAGTCTCTGTTTTTAATGAGGATGATGAAGCACACAGGATCTGGGAAGACAAGATCGGGATACCTGCAAAAAGGATTGCACACCTCGGAGAGAAAGATAATTTCTGGCAAATGGGAAACACAGGGCCATGCGGACCATGCTCAGAGATCCATTATGACAGAGGTAAGGAATTTGGCCCTGATGAGTTATCAGGTGATAACAAAAGGTTTGTAGAAATATGGAATCTAGTATTTATGCAGTACTACAAAGATGAATCAGGGAACCTGAATCCCCTCCCCTCCCCTTCCATTGATACAGGGATGGGGATGGAGAGGCTGACCACCCTCTTATCCGGGAAATCAAGTAATTATGATACTGACCTTTTCCGCCCGATAATTGAATTCACCGCAGAACTTGCAGATGTGGATCCTGATGACAAAAATGTAAAGATCGGGCTTAATGTGATCGCAGATCATGTGAGAGCTCTCTCTTTTTTAATATCAGATGGAGTTTTACCTTCAAATGACGGGCGTGGATATATCCTCAGAAGACTCCTGCGAAGAGCTTCAAAACACGGGCGTTCTATAGGATTTACCGATAATTTCCTTTACAGAGTCACCCCGGTAGTTGTAAAGATAATGGAACAAGCTTACCCGGAGTTGGGGCTTAACAGACAATTTATTTCTGAAGTTGTTAAGTCAGAAGAAGAAAGATTTGAAAGAACGCTTCTTGCCGGACTGAAAAGATTCGAAGAAGTTATTCAGAATACCATCGAAAAAGGAGAAAAAGTTATATCAGGGAAAGAAGTATTTAAGTTGTCTGACACATATGGCTTCCCTGTCGACTTCTCAATTGACCTTGCAAATGAAAAGAACATGAATGTTGATCTTGAAGGGTTCAGAAAAGAACTCGCGGATCAGCAGAAGAAATCCAGAAGAGGATTGTCTGACAGAGTAGTAAGTAATCTCCCTGAAAATATGGATAAGATCAACTCTTCATTTACAGGATATCAGAATCTTGAAGAAGAATCTCCTTTAGCGGGACTTTTCAAAGAAAATATCAAAGTAGATTCGCTCTCCGAGGGAGAAGAGGGGATTATATTCATAAAAAACACACCATTTTATGGTGAATCCGGTGGACAGGCAGGTGATACCGGTTCAGGAAGGTCTGAAAATTCAATTTTTTCAATATCCGACACCAGAAAAAATTCAGCCGGCGGCCATCTCCACTTTATAAAGATCCTTAAGGGAACGTTGACAGAAAATGATTCAGTGAGAGTTAAAGTTGACCTGCCAAAAAGGGAAAATATCGCTGCTCATCATACATCCACCCACTTACTCCATGCTGCTTTAAGAGAGATTCTGGGACCGCATGTAAAACAATCAGGATCTTATGTGGGGCCGGACAAATTGAGATTTGATTTTACCCATTTTAAGTCTGTGGATAAGGATCAAATAAGCAGGATAGAAAACCTTGTCAACAAAAAGATCAGAGAGAATCTTGATGTTAAAACAATTGAGACTACATATGAAGATGCTCTGAGTAAAGGGGCAATAGCGATCTTTGATGAAAAATATTCCGAGAAAGTAAGAATGCTTACCATCGGGGAGTTCTCTCGTGAGTTATGCGGAGGTACCCATATTCAACAAACAGGAAGTATAGGATTCTTTAAGATAATCTCAGAATCATCAATTTCCTCCGGGATCAGAAGGATAGAAGCTGTTTCCGGATTGGCAGGTTCTGAATATCTCAAATCCCTTTTCAATAACATTGAAAAGATTGAATCAAAATTTAA
>JAGLQR010000033.1 GCA_023136725.1 Candidatus Aminicenantota bacterium | reverse complement strand
AATACTATCAGGATAAGAAGATGGAAAATATAAAAACAAAAAGGGAAAAAATCCAGAAGAGCCGGGTACCTACTTTTGAAATTATAGGTGGAGAAGCACTAAAAATGATAAGAAAAGTCCTGGGTATAGAACTTGAAGAGATAGCATTTTTAAGTGGAGTTCCACTCAAACATCTGATCAATATTGAACTTGAACGGTACGATTTGCTCCCTCCGGATATTTATATAAAAACCTTCCTTAAAAAATTTGCAGCTCAGCTCTCTCTGGATACGGATAAAGTTGTTGCAGATTATTTTAAAAGGATGGAAGATTTCAAATCTGGCGTAAGCTAAAATTCAAGTATTTTTAACACTCGACATTAACATGTCAATCTTATTTTGAGTAATTTCCCACTCTTTGTATAATGATTCCAGGTTTTGAATAACACTGGAATATTTTTTCTGAATGGTGGAGATCATGCTTGAATCCTGATATGTGGAATGATCAGATAAAACTTTATCCAATTCTCTTTTTTCCAGTTCAAGATCATTTATCCCGGATTCCAGTTCTTCTATAGTTGATCTCAGGATTCTCCTCTCGGCACTGATCTCCTGTCTGGACAATGCACGCAATTTCCTTTCGACTTTTCTGCTGAAGCTGCCTGCAACATCATCCGTTACTTCCCCGGAATTTTTATCAATGATATTCTCTTCCTTCCTGCTTAAAAAATATGAATAGTTTCCATCATAGTTATAAATACCGCCCGCTTTCAATTCAATTACACGAGTCACAATTTTATCCAGAAAATATCTATCATGTGAGATAAGAAGAAGAGTCCCTTCATAATTCCTGAGTGCAGACTCCAGGGCATCTCTGGATATTGAATCCAGGTGATTGGTCGGTTCATCCATAATCAGGAAATTTTGAGGTGTCATGAGAATACGGGAAAGGGAGACTCTCGACTTCTCACCACCCGACAGAATGCCTATTTTCTTTCGAATATCATCACCTGAAAATCCGAACAATCCAAGTACAGTTCTAATAACAGTTTGATCAGTCTCCGGAACCTCTGAAGTTATTGCCTCAAATACACTTAGATCAGGATCCAGCACTTCAGCCTGATGCTGGGCATAAAATCCTATATCTGTCCGTTCACCTTTAATAACCTCACCCTTTTGCGGTAAAAGCTCGCCGGAGATGAGTTTAGCCAATGTAGTCTTTCCGCACCCATTCTCTCCTATCAGGGCAATTCTATCTCCTTTAGTTATGTTCAAATTCAAATTATTCAGAACCCAATCATCCTTGTACTTAAAACAAACTTCCTTCGCAGACATAACATCAAGATAACTACTGGTAGATGTTTTTATATTGAATTTCAGAAATTCCGGGGCGGATATCAACTCAACATCATCAAGTTTTTCATACTCTTTTTCACGGCTTTTTACCTGTCTTGCTTTTGTCGCCTTATATCTGAAGCGATTAATAAATCTTTCGAGATGTTCCTTTTTTTTCAACAATTCTTTCATCTTTTTTATTTCAAGTTCTTCATCTGCTTTTTTCTTTTTTATAAAAAAATCGTATCCACCACTATAAAACCCCAGTTTTTCCCCACTTAATTCAAAAATATTATTTGTAACCCTGTCAATAAAAAACCTGTCGTGAGTCACAGCAAGAACACTTCCTCTGAAATTAATCAGAAATTTTTCCAGCCATTCTATAGCTTTTATATCCAGATGATTTGTCGGTTCATCAAGAAGAAGAAGGTCAGGCTCTGAAATAAGGAGTTTTGCAAGATTTACTCTCATTTGCCATCCACCACTCAATTCAGAAACGTTTTTTTCAAGATCCTCTTCGGTAAAGCCAAGCCCGAACAATATCTTTTTTGCCTTCCGCTCAAGATCATACCCGCCAATTGAATCAAATTCAGTTTCCGCATCTCCTAACTTCTTTATTTTAATGTTATTGTATTCTTCTTCCGAAGAATCAAGTGAATTTCGTATATCTGTCAATCTCTTTTCAAGAGTAAGAATATCTTTTCTTCCGGATTTAACACTATTGATTATTTTACCTCTTTCCGATCCGGTCAATTCCTGTGGAAGATATCCGACCTTATAATCATTCGGCCTCATGATATTGCCGCTTTCCTGCTCTAACTCACCATAAATTATTTTTAATAGTGTTGTTTTCCCGGAACCGTTCACACCAAGAAGTGCAGATCTCTGGCCGGGATTTATTATCAGGTTAATATTACTTAATAAATCTCTGTCACCAATCGAATAATTTATTCCTGTAAGCCTCAACATTGTTTTTCCTTCATTTCCGGAGAAAGAAGATGATATAACAAAACCCGGGTTCACACAACAATTTGAATTTACAAACTCAATTGAATATTGAACTAAAGGTTGTATAAATTGAAATTAAATAATAGAATAATTATATGAATTATTGGATGAAATTTTTATTTGAAGATAAAAATTTCTGGATGAAACTTCTTATTCCGGGAACCGGATTTCTCCTTTTCATCGATATTGCTTCATATGTACTAAATCGTCCGGGTTATTTTCATTTGTGGCCTTTAAGAATATTTGTTATCACTGGCATTCCAATTATAATAAAAATAATTTACAAAAATTTTCATACTCTGAACAAGATAAAAAAAATTGAATTGGAAGCTCCGGTTTATGAAAAAAAGAGGAAAGAGGAAATTTTAGATATTATTAGATCTGATCCTGATTTCACAACATTCTGCTACCAATGTGTCTATTTTAATGAAGATAAAAAAGCCTGCAGAAGGGACAGAATATACGAAAGGGTGAAGGAAATAAGTGTAGGAAACAGGAAATATTGCCTCTATTGGGAAGAAACCTGACAATCCTCATTGTAGGGCAATTAACTGGTGAGTTAATTACTGAAAAACAGGAGAGAGATCCTGTAAACAAAAAATGACATTACCCATCCCATTGCGATCGTATAAAAGATAAAAAACCTTGTCCATTTCCATGATCCGCTCTCTTTGTGAAAAACTGTCGTTGCAGCAATACAGGGGACATACAGGAGAACAAATACTATCAATGATAATGCTACCGGAATGGAAAAAGCAGGATCTTTACTAAGGATTTTTGTTAAATCTTCTGATTGCTCATCAACATCTCCCAGAGAAAAAATTGTCCCCAGAGTGGAAACAACAATTTCTTTAGCTGCAAAACCGGCAGTCAATGCAACACCGATCCTCCAGTCAAATCCCAGGGGGGCGATACCGGGTTCAATAAACTTCCCGATCCTTCCTGCAAGCGAATACTCCAATTGTTTGGATCTGGTATCAAGTTCCAGAACCTTTATCGCTTTTTCTTTCTGAGTATCGGTCAATTCAATCTTTGTCAGAACGTTCTCTCTGTTTATTCTGAAATCATTTTCAAGAGAACTATCCTTCGGAAAATTGCTGGCTCCCCATATTAATATTGATGCCAGCAGAATTATCGTTCCCGCTTTTTTCAGGTACATTCTGGCTTTGAAACTCGTCTGGAAAAAAACTGCCTTCAACGTGGGCATCCGGTATGGAGGTAATTCCATAACAAACGGTTCTGATTCACCTTTAAAAAAGGCTTTTTTCAAAATTTTAGCTGACAAAATTGCTATAAGGACACCAAAAAGATAGATACCGAAAAGGATATTTCCTGCAATATTAGAGGGAAAAAATGCACCTATCAGCAAAATATACACAGGAAGTTTTGCCCCACAGCTCATAAAAGGAATTATCAGCATTGTTACTATCCTGTCTGACTTGCTCTTTAAAGTTCTCGTAGCCATTATAGCGGGGACTGAACATCCAAAACCTGTCAGCATCGGGATGAAAGATTTTCCATGCAGTCCTGCCTTGTGCATAACCTTATCGATCACAAATGCAGCACGTGCCATATATCCGGTCCCCTCCAGTAAAGCAATAGCCAAAAAAAGGAGAATAATATTGGGAATAAAAACAATAACCCCACCTACTCCAGCTATTATTCCGTCAGATACAAGTGATCTGAAAATACCCACTGGAAGAAGTTCAGAAATACTTGCTCCGGCAGTTCTGAAAAATGATTCGATCAACTCAACAAAAGGATTGCCTAAAGTAAATGTAAGTTGAAAAATCAGCCACATTATTCCAAGAAATATCGGTAATCCTATTACCCTGTTCAATAATACAGAATCGATCTTATCTGTTATACTTTTCTTCTCCTTAACGGTATCTTGAACTGTCTCTTTAAGTGCTCCACGTATAAAAGAGTGCCGATCTTCTGTTATGATCAATTCAGGATCAGACCTGTATTTTTCTGAATAATAAAGGGAAGTCTCCTTAAGTTTAAGTTTTACTTCACTCCATATCGGCTTTTCACTCACTAGTTCATGAATAAGCTGGTCATTCTCAAGCAGTTTTATAGCTATCCATCGGGGATGAAGTCCTGAAACTATATCCTTGTCAACTTTTATAACTTCCTCCAAACCGCTTATCATCTCTTCCATCTCATTACTATAGGTGAGTTTATTCTTGGCTATTGTTATTTTTCCTTCGAAAACCCTTATAATATGATCCAATAATGAAGTGAAACCTGTTTTTGTAATTGCAGATGTAGGAATTACATGTGATCCCAAAAGTATTTGTAATTGTTTAAAGTCAATACTAATTCCCGATTTTTTTACTTCATCATACATATTCAAAGCGACCAGCATATCTGTCCCTAGCTCCATTAATTGTGTTGTAAGATAAAGATTTCTCTCAAGATTTGAGCCGTCAATAACATCAACAACCACATCTGTTTTTTCCTTTAGAAGGAAATTCCTTGTAATAACCTCTTCAGGTGAATAAGCTGACAATGAGTAGGTCCCTGGAAGATCAATTATCTTTATTGAATACCCTTTATATTTGATAGTACCTTCATATTTATCAACTGTAACACCGGTAAAATTACCCACCTTCCTGTTTGAACCGACAAGAAGGTTGAATATAGAAGTTTTTCCACTGTTCGGATTCCCTACCAGTGCAACAGAAATGTCTTTTCTGTTGCCATTATTATTATTATTTTTGCGTATTACAGGAGAATGGAGGGGGCCGTACTCTCTCATCGGAACACCATCACCAATATGACCTTTTAATTTGACCTCGATGAACGCTGCCTCTTCTTTCCTTAGAGAAAGATGAAAACCTTTTAATCTTATCTCGATTGGATCCCCAAGCGGAGCAACCCTGACAACTTTGAATTTGACACCATATACAAGGCCCATATCGAGGATTCGTCTCCGAATCTCCCCCTTTGCCTGAACAGAGAGGATTTCCCCTTTATCCCCAACCTTCATTTCAGACAATTGCATCCGGTTCTCTCCTTTTTGTTAGCCTTGCATATGTTTTGTAGTTTAATCTATTTAGCAATAAGTGTCAATCATATAGTATCTATTTAGATCACCTGATTTCTTTGCTCTTTTCGATAATAATGATAAAATTTGAATTATTAAAATATTTATTGTCTGATTATTCAAGGAGAAAATATGGATATTTATCTTGCAGCAGTTATTGTCCTCGGCGGACTTGCTATTTCTGATCTTATTGTCGGAGTTTCAAATGATGCTGTAAATTTTCTCAACTCTTCAATCGGTTCCAGGGTTGCTTCGCGCTACATGATATTCATGATCGCAAGTTTCGGCCTTATTGCTGGAGTTACCTTCAGTAAAGGGATGATGGAAGTTGCCAGAAAAGGGATCTTTCATCCTGAATTCTTCACTATGCCTGATCTGATCATAATTTTTCTCGCAGTCATGTTAACAGATATAATTCTTCTCGATATGTTCAACTCCTTCGGACTACCGACTTCAACAACAGTCTCGATCGTGTTTGAACTTCTGGGAGCAGCTGTAGCAATGTCAATTATAAAAATTTCCAGGACAGGAGAAGGCCTCTCAAATATCATCAAATACATCAATACCGGCAAGGCCCTTGCTATTATTTTCGGAATATTACTTTCGGTGATTGTCGCATTTATAACCGGTGCATTGATCCAATTCATTTCCCGACTGATCTTTACATTTGATTTCAAAAAGAGGGTCAGGAGGTATGGAGCTGTCTGGGGTGGCATTGCACTATCTTCAATTATGTATTTTATCCTTATAAAAGGTGCCAAGGGATCAACATTTATAAATCCCGAAACTTTGACATGGATAAAATCAAACACAATCCTGATCCTGTTTATAAGCTTTCTTATCTTTGCTTTTATCCTTGAGATCCTCCTTTTATTTACAAGAGTCAATATCCTGAAGATTATAGTCCTGATAGGCACATTCGCACTTGCAATGGCCTTTGCTGCAAATGACCTTGTTAATTTTATCGGTGTCCCTTTGGCGGGCCTGAGTGCCTTTAAAGCTTCAGCCGGAATGGATAATCCTCTGACAGGGGCAATGACCGAACTTCAGAAAGCGACTTCATCACATACACTCCTTTTGCTAATTGCCGGAATAATCATGGCTATAACGCTGTGGTATTCCAGAAAAGCAAAAACCGTTACAAAAACGGAGCTCAGTCTCAGCAGGCAGGAAGAGGGTTTTGAAAGATTCGGTTCATCCGCATTGTCAAGGTCTGTTGTCAGGTTTTTCACTTCGACTTCGGATGGATTTAAAGCAATTGTTCCCGGAAGATTTATTTCAATGCTGAACAGAAGATTCAAAGCTGTAAATGAATCGACATCAATCGATGACTCGGAAAAACCTTCATTCGACCTGATACGAGCCTCTGTAAACCTTATGGTAGCCAGTGTTCTGATCTCTTTTGCTACATCTATGAAGCTCCCGCTCTCAACCACTTATGTAACATTCATGGTTGCTATGGGTACTTCCTTCTCTGACCGGGCGTGGGGAAGGGAAAGTGCGGTTTACAGGGTCGCAGGAGTATTTACTGTTATAGGCGGTTGGTTCATAACGGCATTTCTCGCTTTTTCGGTATCTGCCGTTTTTGCATTTATAATGGTTTTCCTGAAGATCCCGGGTGTGATCCTGATAATGCTTCTGGGAGCATTTGCAATATTCAAGAATCATCATTTGCACAGCAGCCGGGAAAAAGAAGCAAGGGGTTTTGAGATTTTTAATCTGAAAAAAGTTAAAGACCAGAAATATGCAGTAACTATAACATTCGAACATGCGGGTTATTTCCTTAAAGATATTTCTGATGTACTGAAGAAAGGATTTGATGGAGTGAGTTCTGAGAGCAGAGCGACATTAAGAGCATGCAAAAGGGATTCGAAGAGAATTCAGACTGAAGCAAATATTATTGCTGCCAACGTTTTTAAAACCCTCAGGTTGCTGCAAAAAGCAGACCCAAAACGAACTGCAGACTATTCCAGAACTATTAGTGTTCTTCAGGGCATTGCAGATTGTGAAAGAGATATTATAATAAGAGCATATAACCATATAGATAATAATCATAAAGGACTTCTTGATTCACAGCTGGATGAATTAAAAGAATTAAAAGATCTGATCGTCGATACCCTTGATAGTTCATCAAATGCAATGATAGCAAAAGATAAAAAAAGTCTGGCAAATATCATAAAGAATGAAAATAGAATTAAAAAACTTATTGATAAATTTGACGCGAACCAGATAAGCCGTATCCAGGATGATTCCTCAAAGACAAGGCTCAGTATCCTTTTTTACGGATTCACAAGAGACTTGAGAAGGATTGGGAACCATACTATAAACCTCGTTGAGATATTTAAGGATTCATTTTTAGATTAAATATTCTGAACTTTACGGAAAATTGTTGCAATTAGTAAAAACAAATGCATAATAGTATATCGGGATGTGGCGATATGCTGAATAAAACAGAAAAAATATTTAAAGCACTAGGGGAAAATAACAGACTCAGGATAGTCAATATGCTGATGTCAAAACCTATGTGTGTTTGTGAGATCACAGATATCATCGGTTTATCACAATCAACTGTATCAGGTCATCTCAGAATATTAAAAGAAGCAGAGATAATTGAAGATGCCAAAGACGGCCTCTGGGTTGAATATAGTCTTACAAAAAAAGATGAACTTAATAAAACACTATTTGAATTAGTGAGATCTATGTTTGATAAAGATGAATTGCTGGAAAAAGAGAGAAGATCGGCTCTTCTTGCAGATCGTAACATCTTATGTAAAAAGTAAAAATTTTATACTTATATATCGCTACATGGGAATGTAAAGAAATAACGAGGTGTACAAAATGAAAGAATGGAAAATCTTTTTTCTAATGATTGGAGCTTTTATACTGTTCTACTTTCTCCCACTTGATATCATTCCATTCGGAGGACCAGTTTTTGAAGCTTTGGCTCTTGCAAAATGGTATGCAAGAGAACATGTATTATTATGCCTGGTTCCTGCTTTTTTTATTGCCGGTGCAATATCAGTTTTTCTCAGCCAGGATTCTGTAATTAAATATCTGGGTCCAAATGCAAATAAACTTGTTTCCTATGGAGTTGCATCTGTTTCAGGATCAGTTCTGGCTGTATGTTCCTGTACGGTATTACCACTATTCTCCGGTATCTATAAAAGAGGTGCCGGACTTGGCCCTGCAACAGTGTTCTTATATTCAGGGCCTGCTATAAATATACTTGCCATAATCCTGACCGGACAGGTACTTGGATGGGAGTTGGGATTAGCCAGGGCAATCGGTGCTATAGTATTCAGTATCATCATCGGGTTAATGATGCATATTATTTTCTTAAGAGAAAATAATAGCAAAAACCAAAATAAAGGATTTCAAGTAGCAGAAAATTCCGATGATAGATCATTATGGAAAAACTCATTATATTTTATTTCTATGGTGGGGATACTTGTATTTGCAAACTGGGGAAAACCTGTAGCTGCTGATAACAATATCTGGACATCAATATTTATGAATAAATGGCTGATAACAGGAATTTTCGCAATAATATTAATTTTCATCCTTATCAAATGGTTCAAAAAAGATGAACTGAAAGAGTGGACAATCTCTTCCTGGGGTTTCACAAAACAGATCATGCCACTATTGCTTCTGGGAATCCTTGCTGCAGGAATATTCTTAGGCAGGCCGGGTCATGAGGGCTTGATCCCGTCTGATTGGATCCAGACCCTTGTGGGAGGTAATTCAATTCCTGCAAACTTTTTCGCTTCGATTGTCGGAGCCTTCATGTATTTTGCCACTTTAACCGAAGTGCCGATCCTTGAGGGATTGATGGGTGCGGGCATGGGTAAAGGCCCGGCACTAGCGCTTCTTCTGGCCGGCCCTGCATTAAGTCTTCCAAATATGCTGGTAATCAGAGGAGTATTAGGAACAAAAAAAACTTTAGTTTTTATATTGCTTGTGATTGTAATGGCTTCGATATCCGGACTTATCTACGGGTTTTTGTTTTGATGTTGAATAACAGATTATATAAAACTGGAAACTATAAAATAATATGGAGGAAAGAATGAAAGAGATAAAAGTACTGGGCACAGGATGTCCCAAATGTAAGAAATTGGAAGAAGTAACACGATTAGTTGCTGAAGACATGAAAATTGAATTCAACCTGGAGAAAGTGACAGATCTAAATGAGATCATGGACTTCGGTGTAATGATGACTCCTGCTCTGGTAGTTGACGGAGAAGTAAAAGTTGCAGGTAAAATTCCTGCAATTAAAGATCTTAAGACAATGCTTTTATAATCATTCAGATTATGAAAAACAATACAAATAATAATTTCAAAATGAAATGAGGTGAATCAAAAATGACAAAAATATTTGGTTTTTTAATTTTCCTCGGATTATTCTCACTTACTCTTCAGGTATCATGTGGCCGTATTAATGATGAAGGGAATAAAAATCCAGAGAAAGAAAGATCCAACATTAAGGTTACTTTTGTAGAATTGGGATCAGTAAAGTGTATACCCTGTAAAAAAATGCAGCCCATCATGGATGAAATAGAGAAAGAATATAAGGATCAGGTTAAAGTTGTATTCCATGATGTGTGGACATCAGAAGGAAAGCCATTTGCAGGTAAATATAAGATCAGACTGATTCCTACTCAAGTTTTTCTTGACAGTGAAGGGAAAGAGTACTTTAGACATGAAGGATTTTTCCCCAAAGAAGATATCATAAAGATATTAAAAAAAAAGGGAGTTGAATAAATTTGGACTCAATATTCTCCTGGCTCTCAACATTGGTACAATCCACATTCTTAATAGCGCTCACCGGTTCATTTCTATGGGGAGTTCTCAGTATACTTCTTAGCCCCTGTCACCTGGCAAGCATCCCTTTGATAGTTGCATACATAAGCGAGCAGGAAAACAAATCGTTTAAAAATGCATTCTGGACTTCTTTATCATTTTCTTCAGGTATTCTTATCACAATCTCAATTATTGGCCTCGTTACATCATTAATGGGCAGAATGATGGGTGATATCGGGAAATGGGCAAACTATATTGTTGCCCTT
>JAGLQR010000329.1 GCA_023136725.1 Candidatus Aminicenantota bacterium | reverse complement strand
TTTTTTCTGAGAACTTCAAGCCCTGTTCTGATAGCAAAAAGAAAACTTAGTATCATAAAAATGATATGGGCAAAAAGGAATGCACCAGGGACACTATCCTTAAATCTGGCAATAATTGTTTTTCCATTATTCAGGATTAATTGCTCATCACCATGGGTCAGACGGACCGAATATTCGATCTTTCCCGCACTGGGCTGTCCCGGTAATTCCGCGATCAGGATATCTCCTTCTCTTTTCATTTCGAGCTCGCCCCACTCATCACCACTTTTATATCTTCTGTATTTTACAGAGCCGGACACTCCTTCATCAGCAATTGTTACTTTAACAGGAAGCAATTCAAAGGACGTATGACTCCTGAGCATTTTAAAACTGATCTTTTTACCGCTTATCAACTCGGATCCCTTTATCGGATATGTAGGGCCGGTCATCCTCTGGTAAAAAACAACTGCTACCGTAAGAAAAAATGCCAGTACCCATAACAGAACGGAAATATATTTTTTATTCATTCTCTACTCCTATTGTTTAGTGATTATAATTTTAACGATTATTCCTTGTCAAGTTTTATTACCTGATCTTTGAAAAGTTAATTATTAATTTTTTTGCCCTATCATTGACATAATCTTTTTATTTAATAAAATATAGGGAATAAGATGGGAAATTTTGGAAAATACCTCAGGGAGAGGAGGAATGCTAAGGGTATAACAGCAGAATATATTGCCCTCCATTCTTCTCTTAACGAAAACATACTCAATGCTCTTGAGAATGAAAATCATGAATTTTTTAAAAGCTCTTTTTACTTCTCAAACTTCCTGAACAATTATCTGGAGTTTCTCGAAATAGACAGGGAAAGGTTTTACATCGAATTCTCGGAAGAGTTGGATTCTCTAAAACATAATGAAGATAAGCAGGTTCTCAAGTCTATGACAGGATTAAGGTATTCAAAGTTCCGTAACAGAAAATTAATTATAAAGGGGATTATCTTAGGAATTGTAGTGGCTATCTTTTTCTATCTTCTGTTCATTAATAAAGGACTTGTTTTTTCTCTCTTCGAACAAGAGGAAATAATTATACCTGAAACAGGTATATCTGTTTCAGGTCTCCCTGAGCGGGAAGCAGATTTTTCGCCCGTGAATCTGGATCTCCATTTTTCTGATGATTGCTGGATGAGGGTTTTAAAGGGTGGTGAGATCGTAACCGAAAGGGTTTTCACAGCTGGAGAGTATATTAAGATCAGTGGATATGAACTTAAACTTATCATGAGTAACCCCTCTGTTGTCGATATTAGCATTAACAAAAAAAGGACCGAGAAATATAGAAAAGTATTCCGAACTACTTTTATAAAGATCACTCCCGATACGATAGACAAGGCGATTTAATGGAACCACTCATTTCAAAAGACCCCATTGTTGAAAAAATAGTCAACGGAGATCCCGGTGATGAAATCATTGAACTCCTGCTTGACAGAAATCTTCCCCTTAAAGATGAAGAATATCTGGAATCCCTGGTATTTTTAATCCCTAAAAAAAAATTCAGTGACAGAGCCGGTAAAAAATTCATGGATATCCCTGCCTTTGTCAAACTCGGGTACATCAGGAAAAAAGAAGCAAACCATAATGTTGCCAGGTTTATTCTGACAAATGCACTTCATAAGGATGATAGTGAGATACTGATAGCTGCTGTAAACAATCAGGCACTCCCCGTTGATATACTTATGATGATCGCTGAACAGGGTTCTTTCCAGATCCTTACAACTCTTCTTGAGAACCAGATAAAAATGATCGCCTACCCTGAAATAATGGCGGCCATTGAAAAGAATAGCTTTGCAGATTCATTTATAAAAGGAAAGATCACTGAAATAAGAGATTATTACCTCAAAGTAGAAGAGGTTATACCTATTTCAAAAGAGGAGATTCTTGAAGATCTCCAGGACATCGCTGACAGCTCGGAAATAAAAGAGATCCTGGAAGAAGTTGAAACCAATGACCTGATCGAAAGTGTAACCGTTGAGCAAAAGGCCCTGTCCTCTCTGGAAAAAATAAATCAAATGAAGCTTCCGGATAAAGTAAAACTGGCTCTGGAGGGAACTAAAACAGAAAGGATGATCTTACTTCGTGACCCGAGCAAAATCGTCGTCAAATCGGTCCTTAGCAGCCCTAAGATCTCAGAAGATGAAATAGCTATCTTTCTTAAGATCAAGAGCATCGATAAAGAATTTATTGAAAAGATCGCCAAGAGCAAAGAATGGACCAAGAAGTATTCAATTGTTCAGGGACTTGTACATAATCCGAAAGCGCCCGTCACTGAAACGATGCGTCTTGTAAGGAACCTGCACCAAAGGGACCTTATAATTCTTTCAAGAGACAGGAATACTAATCCTGTTATAATGAAATTCGCAAAAAATCTGCTCAATCAGAGACGGGGAGTCAAATAGATCTAAGCAAGATCTTTAAACAACTCCGTCATAAAGTCCCAGATCAATCCAACTGTTCCAATATGTATCTTTTCATCAGGACAGTGGGGATATTTCAATGTCGGTCCTATTGAGATCATATCCATTCCCGGATACTTATCTCCGATGATACCGCATTCGAG
>JAGLQR010000328.1 GCA_023136725.1 Candidatus Aminicenantota bacterium | reverse complement strand
CTTTAGACAAAGTGAAAAAAGCCGTGTCACTCTCTGAAGAGAGATATTGTGGTGTTTCTGCATCACTTAAACCCGGAGTAGAAATTACAAATGAGATCCGGATAAACGGAAAAACAGCAGATTAATAAATGGACGGGCCCGGGGATTATATAAAGATTCTATCAACGATCAGGGATCTCACTGAACCTCTGAATCCTCCGGTTCAATCATTTGAAAAGAGCATAAGATCGACTTCATTAAGAATACTCATATCTGTTTTGATAAGCTCAAGGACAAAGGATGCAGTAACAAAGGGAGCATCTGAGCGCCTTTTCTCCGCTGCGGACACTCCTGAAAAAATTTTATCTCTTGGAGAAGAGAGTATCTCCAAATTGATCTATCCTGTCGGATTTTTCAGACAGAAGGCAAAAAATATTCTAAAGATAGCTGAACATCTTGCCAGGGACGGAAATGAAGTGCCCTCTGATATGGAAGAGCTGACATCATTACCCGGTGTCGGCAGAAAGACAGCAAATCTTGTACGTTCCCTTGCATTCGGGATCCCTTCAATTTCTGTAGACATTCACGTATTCCGGATCTCAAAAAGGCTTGGCTGGGCATCCGGAGATAAACCTGAGATCGTAGAAGAAGAATTGAGAGAGCTTTTTCCTGAAAGTTCATGGAATAATGTGAACCAGACCCTTGTTGGCTTCGGTCAGACCATATGTAAACCTGTAAGCCCCTCATGTGATCTTTGTACGATTTCTGACAAATGTAATTATTTCCTGGAAGCAAATATTATCACCGGAAAAAATGATCAGAGTTGAGGGCCTTTCCTTTGTCCGGAATAAAAAAATTCTGAAAAATATAGACCTTATTATCAGAGAGAAAGAACTCACGATCATGATCGGCCCTAATGGTGCCGGAAAGACTACGATCCTTAAAATAATATCAGGAATTATCAGAGATTTCAGCGGTAAGGTTTTTATCAGGGACAAAAACATTAAGAATTTATCAAGGAGAGAACTTGCAAAATCTATTTCATTTCAGCCTCAATCCGAAGAGTTCCTGCTTCCGATCTCAGTAAAGGATGTCCTCCTTGCCGGCCGTTATCCATATAAGAAACTTTTTTCCGATTATGATAAAAATGACCTCGATATATATGATAAGTGTATTGAAAAATTTGATATAGCAGATATTACTTCAAGAGATATTAATACACTCAGTAGTGGTGAGAGGAGAAGGGTCCTTATCGCATCTGCGTATATTCAGGATGTCCCTGTTCTTTTGTTCGATGAGCCATTCTCCAACCTTGATCCTGAAGGGGTGATGGACCTTAAAAGAATATTTGCAGAGTTAAAAAAGGAAGGAAAGACCATCCTGGTTGTTTCACATAACCTGGAGCCTCTATACTCACTTACAGACAATCTTATCTCATTAAGAGCAGGAGAAGTTTTGTACAGCGGGGAAAGGTCCTCCACTGCTTATATACTGAAAAAAACCTTCAATATGGATTTTGAAAGAATTGAACATAATAAACAGGAGATATTTATTCCACATGAAAAGCAGGACTAAATACCTGATAATATCCGGATTCGGACTATTAATAATAATGCTTATCCCATTCCTGGGAATCATAGATCTTGATATCTCAAAATTATTCTCGAATGATCCTGATAGTTTTATCTTCTGGCAATTGCGCTTTCCAAGAACCATCATGGCATTTCTCGTCGGCTCCTCCCTCGCTCTCGGGGGGCTTATCTTCCAGAATATTTTCAAGAACAGCCTTGCTACTCCATACACACTCGGGGTTTCCTCCGGTGCTGCTGCCGGCACTGTGGCAGCTTTAAAACTCAATCTTGCATTGAGTATCTTCGGAATAAATCTGGTTTATATAGCAGGATTTCTTGGTGGTATTTTGTCAATCCTTCTTATCCTCGGGATAGCCAGAATTACAAGAAGTTATTCTGTTTACACAATACTTATGTCCGGAGTTGCGATAAATTTTTTCTTCTCTGCATTTATTTTGTTATTGCAATACATGGTGGATATCACTCAAACAATTTCTGTACTTAGATGGCTGATGGGAAGTATATCAACCAGCGGTTATAAGGATATACTGATCCTTCTCCCGATCTGGATATTTTTTGTGGCCACTGCAATTCTTTTAAACAAGGAACTGGTCCTGATATCCGGTGGAGAAAATTTTGCCGCTACCAGAGGCCTTGATGTAAAAAAATTCAGGATATTATTGTTCATCATAGTTTCTCTTATAACAGGAGTTATTGTCTCAATTACAGGCCCTATAGGATTTATCGGATTGATAGTCCCCCATATAGCCAGACAATTCGTTAAAGATGACTTCAGATTTCTTGTAATTGTTACTGTAATATTCGGAGGAATTCTCCTGGCTGTTGCAGATCTTCTTGCAAGAACTTTAATACCGCCCGCCGAGATCCCTGTCGGGGTCATCACATCATTCTTCGGAGCCCCCTTTTTCCTATTTATACTGATAACTTCATTGAGAAAAAAAATCTGATAACCACTTTACGTTTTTAACAATTTGACAATAAAATAGTGCTGTGATAATTTTCATATTTATCCAAGGAGTTTTCAATGACA
>JAGLQR010000327.1 GCA_023136725.1 Candidatus Aminicenantota bacterium | reverse complement strand
TTCAAGTTTATCCGCAACAATATGGACAAGATCAAAGAAGTGGATAAAAATATTTCAGGTTTTTACAAAGACAGTAAAAAATCTTTTTTCACTGTTCTGGTATTTTATTTTATTCAGATGCTGGTCTGGACAACAGAGATCTACTTCAGTCTCCACTTTCTAGGGCTTACCGAGATCACATTTCTTAAAAGTTTTCTGATCGTTGCACTTGGGTCGATAGCATTTGTATTGCCGGTCCTGCCGGGAGGGATAGGTGTTTATGAACTTACTTATCTGGCAATCTTTAAGCTTTTGGGTCTTAGTACGACATTCTGCATGGCCCTTGTTATAACCAGAAGGGTGATAGCTTTGATATGGGCTGGATTAGGACTGGTTTTTCTTGCAAGTGCAGGAACTGCAAAACCTGTAATAAAGGACACAACAGAAATTAGAAGTATTGACGGGATCTGAACCGTTTACGGTCTCTCTTTCTTCATCCCAAGATATATAAAATTGATTAACCTGTAAGGGACAACGATCGCAACTTCAAGTGCACTAAAATAAAGGAGAATATCTATCCTGTTAAATAATGCTAAAACAAGTATTACAAGTCCGACCAGGCCTCTCGCGTCACCTGAGGTACCTGTGTCTCTTCCCAGGTAAAGATTCTTAATATAAAAGAGGATGATCTGAAGCATATACAATGACAACACAAACAGTCCGAAAATAAGCCAATCCTTGTTACCTGTCATTCTGAATTTGTTTATTGTCAAAGCAAGCAGGATCAGAAAGTCTGATACCCTGTCGAGAAAGAGGTCCAGATATTTGCCGAAGATCGAGCCACTTCCTCTCGACCTCGCAAGCATACCATCAGCAACATCGATCACAACTGAAAGATATATAAGTACCCCACCGATAATCACATTCAAATATCCCCCAAGTGCAATAAATACGATACCCGGAATGCTTATCAGAAATGCGGAATAGGTCAGATGATTGGGAGTAATTCGGGTTTTATAAACTGCTCTGACAATCAGTGAACCAAGAGGCCTGTTAATATATTTTTCAGCATTCATATATTTAAAAACGTAATTCTTCCCTTTCCCCTTCAATGAATCCTTATAGACAAATTTATTGTTCGACATCCAATTCTCCTGCTACTTGTAAATATCCCCCAGGATTTTTCTTACATCTCCGCTATCCAGTTCAATTATGTTGTTTGCCATCCTCTCTTTTGTAAAAGATTGTCCTACAAGCCCTTCAAGCTCATTCTCTTTAACACCGAATTCTTCAAGTGAGAACGGGACCTTCCCCTTAACAGCTGCTTTTATTTTTTTCTCAAGTTCTTCAGGGCTCTTCACTTCACAATTCATGAACAATCTATCCAGTTTATCAACCATCCCCTTACTGTTTATCTTCAGGAGAGGAAATAAAGGCATGGAGCATGCAATACCATGAGGTATCCCATAATTTAATGTAAGCGGGTAACTGATCGAATGTGCGGCTGCAGTCTTTGTATTTGAAAAAGCCAGCCCCGCATACATCGATGCAAGGATCAGCCCCTTCCTGACATCTGCAGGGACAGGATCATTCAGATCATCAATATATTTTATGATAAGTTTAATACTTTCGAAAGCGAAATGATCGGAAACAGGATTAGAATTTTTATTCCATAATGCCTCAAAAGAATGGGAAAGGGCATCGAGGGTGGATGAAACAGAAACGGACATAGGGAGAGTGGAAAAAAGCCTGTGATCATATAGAGCATGATCAGGATAATTTTCAATATCGGAGACAGAATATTTCTTATTCTCAACCTTATCCCAGACCGTTGCCCACATTGTCACTTCAGAACCTGTCCCGTGAGTTGTCGGGACTGTAATCAGGAGAGGCTTTTCACCTGAAATACGTGTGACTCCCCCTTCCAACAATTCCTTAACCGAAGAGCGATTGAGATAAAGGCCGAACCTTACGACTTTGGCAGTATCGATCACTGATCCTCCGCCAATGGCTATTATAATCTCCGGTTTAAAATTATGTGCTGACTTGAGAAATTTATCAATACTCTGAATTGAGGGATTTTCCTCAACATCGGTGATCACAAGATCATTTTCCCCGCCATCGGTAATTGTAGAAAAAGTCCCTGTCTTCTCAAAACCGTCATAACAGAAGATCAGCCTCTTTTTGCCGATTCCGGATAATTTTGATAACTCTTCTCCACATATCGTATCAAATGATATCTTTACCGGATTATAGTATTTCATCTCAACTCCTTTTAAGAAAAGCGCTGAATTTGTTTTTCATTTCCTCCGGAGTATCGGAAGGCCTCGGGAGCCCTTCCATTGTTCCCGACTTTATCTTTATAAGAATAAAAACCGGTTTTGCGGTTTCGTCAATTTCTTCAAGAATAGTTCTGAACTCATCCGGAGTACTGATCTCAATTGTATGCCTATAACCACTCGATTTTGCTACATCTGAAAGATTAATACTGGATGAGACCGTCGGCTGATTTCCTGTTGATTCATAAGCATTATTATCAAAACAAATATGTATCAGATTCTCAGGAGAATAATGCCCTACAGTGGCAAGCCCTCCCATTTTCATGAGAACAGAACCGTCCCCGTCAAG
>JAGLQR010000326.1 GCA_023136725.1 Candidatus Aminicenantota bacterium | reverse complement strand
GCCTACCATTTTTACAGAATGGTTGCCAACAGTAAAAATATCACCCTGATCTATTCCGGAGTAAAACCGGGAATAATGGCCGGGGAGAGGAGCAGATTCATCGATCAGCTCCTTCTTGAATACAGAGAGTACAACCCGCTGGCTGATATAAATTTTATCACTGCTGATTTCAAACTTGACATCAATAACCCCGATAACATAATAATCAACAAAAGTGCCGCAACCCTGGAGAAGATCAGGAATTTGAGCTTTTCCCCTACATCTCTTAAAACCTGGCTGGAGTGCAGGCTCAGATTCTGGTTCAGATATATTCTGGGATTAAAAGATGATTCTGATACGGATGATGCTACCAACCCCGCAAAGTTCGGTTCAATTGCCCACAAAGCCCTCGAAAAGATCTATCAGGGAGTTTCCGGAAAAGAAGTGGGAAAAGAATACTACTCAAAATTCACCCCCGATATAATTGAAGAGATAATCAGGAGTTCATTCAAAGATGAAAAGGTAAAAGAGATGGAAACCGGAGCGAACAGGATCACCTTCGAGGTTATTAAAAAGCTGACCGGTCAATTCCTGAATGATGAAGAAGCAGAGTCTCCCATATTTATCAACTCCCTGGAAAAAAAACTGAAAGATATTGAATTCACTTTTGAGTTCAATGGAGATCATGAGAAAACAAAGCTGAACGGGGCCATAGACAGGATTGATATCAAGGAGGGGATAACAAGGGTAATAGATTATAAGACCGGCAATGTTGGAAAACTGAATATAAAGGGAGATCTGAAAGATACCGACTTTATTAAAAATAAAGAGATCTTCCAACTCCTTTTTTATGCTTATCTTCTCAAAGAGGAATTATTAACTGAGAAAACATTCAAACTGGGTATCTATCCTTTTAAAAATCTTTCTGACAAGCTAAGTTTTGTGAAAGTTGAAAATGAAGAGATACTTACCTCAGAGATACTTGATGAGTTTGAAAAAATATTGTCTTCAATTTTGGGTGATATCTACGACCCGGATGTCCCATTCACTCAGACAGAAGATGAAAAAATGTGCAAATACTGCCTCCACAAAAACATCTGTGAAAGATCACCGGACAATAGCAATTATTAAACTATTTTCAATTGCAGTAAAACAAATAATTACGGATCAACATATGGGAATGTAGATTGTGAACCTTGCACAATATTAGGCCATGCCAGTGTTGTAAGGACTTTATTATTCAGAGCATTTTTCCATTGAAGTGTATGCGTTCCGGGATTGATCTCTCGATATTCCGTCTTCTCCCCGGGTGCAAGGTCCCCCATGCTTACACCATCCCATATGGCCTTAACAGTCTTTGATGCAGATCTGTTATCGAATCTGACATATGTAATTAGCAGGGAAGTACAACTTGTGGAGAGCATCAAAAACAAGAGAATAATAATTAAAAATTTTGAAATATTTTTCATTTAACCTCTTTAACAATTCAGGGATTTAATTGTTTATTAAATATAATTATATTCATAAAAACATTAAATTATCAATAATAATTAGTTAAAATTAAAAATTTATTTCTTTGAAAGTTTTTCAGCATTATTCCTCACATTTGTCATTGTTGACCCGATGGTAAAAACAATATAGAATTAATTTATGGAACTCGCTGAACTTAAGAATAAATTCGGAGAACTGAAGCAGAAGGCTGAAGATCTCAGGGGGTTTCTTTGACTTTGCAAAAAAACATAAAAGACTCGGAGAAATAGAGGAAAAATTCCTCGATGAATCCATATGGAGCCAACCGAAACGCTCTGCAATGCTGCTGAAAGAAAAAAAGAGGCTCGAGAACCAGCTCAAAATTGAAGATAAATTCAATTCGGGTATTGATGACATGGAAACATACTTCGATCTTGCCGAAGAAGATCCTGATATTATTACCGAGATTGAATCAGAGCTTGGAAAATTTGAAGAGTTTATTGAAGAAACAGAAACGAAGAATTATCTCAGTGGTGAGAGTGATATTAATAATGCATTCCTCACTATTCATCCCGGTGCCGGAGGGACAGAGAGCCAGGATTGGGCAGAGATGCTGCTTAGAATGTACCTGAGATTTGCAGAAAGGATGGAGTTCAAAGCCAAGATAATTGAAATACTGGCAGGTGAAGAAGCGGGGATCAAAAGTGCTACGATAAGAATTGAAGGGGATTATGTTTTTGGATACCTTAAGCAGGAAATAGGTGTTCACAGGCTTGTCAGGATCTCTCCTTTTGACTCTAATAAAAGGCGCCATACTTCCTTTGCTGCAGTTTTCGTTTATCCTGAAGTAGATGATTCGATAGAGATCGAGGTCGACCCAAAGGACCTGAGAGTTGACACATACAGAGCATCCGGTGCAGGCGGCCAGCATGTCAACAAAACCGATTCAGCAATTAGGATCACACATACTCCTACAAATATTGTCGCACAATGCCAGAGTGAACGTTCTCAGCACCAGAACAGAGATAGAGCCATGAAACTTCTGATGGCAAAATTGTATGATAATGAAATGAAGAAAAAAATGTCTGAGAAAGAAAAGCTGGAAAATTCAAAAGGAGATATTGCCTGGGGAAACCAGATCCGTTCCTATGTTCTCCACCCTTACCAGAGT
>JAGLQR010000325.1 GCA_023136725.1 Candidatus Aminicenantota bacterium | reverse complement strand
TTGCCTCCTCTTTTATCCTTTCGAGGTCCTTTAACTCTTTGTTAAGATCCTCTTCTTTGGAGGTAACCCTGATCAATCGTAAACTTTCCCATGAATTATGAAGCTCCAGGCTGAGAAGTGTCGCAAGGTTCTGATTTGGGCTCTTGTCCCTGATCCAGAGGTTTATCTTCTTCTTATTACCAAATGCAGCCCTTGCATGGAATCCCATAACTATCAGGCCCAGTTTTTCCTCGATTGACATGCCGATCAGATGTTCAAGTCTCTCGTCTTTATCCCTGTCATTTGACATTGTCAGGAACATCAGATTGGGTGGAAAGAACATCCCCTTCATCACCTGTGTGACAATATGAAGTCCATCAAGAAAACCTGACGCCTCTATTACCATGGAGGCGGTAAAAATGCCTTCTTTTTTTACCGGGATCATAAGATCACTCAACTCTTTTTCAAGTTTTTCTTTTTTCTGTTTCCCCTGATTCAGAGATTTCCCTTCCTTTTTCCTGAAGAACAGATTTGCAATACTGATCGTTTTTTGTTTTATCCCCTCATCCATTGTAATTACTGAAAACGCCCTGAGAGTCCCCTTGGGGAAAACAATATCCTTTATAAATCCCATCAAGCAGTTCCACTCTTTAGGGTCCTCTATCGGGATCATAAGGTTAGGTTTCCATGACCTGGCAGTTTGAGGCATTCGGGATGAGGCCTTTGCTGCCCATTCGGATATTGCATTAAACATTGCACTCCTGATATCACCCCAGGGTGCATCCAACCCCCTTTTTACCTGTACAAAATAGAAAATGGCAATGATCACAAAAGAGATAATTGCAAAACCGAAATTGATGAGGAACATGATCGTAAAACACCATAAACCCCCGAACAATGATAACAGCTTAGGCACCTTCAGGCTGGGGCGAAAAGATGTTATGCCAATTGCTTTTTCGATAAAAACAGCGAAGTTGATCATACCGTAAGTTATAAGAAAGAACATAGTAAGAAGAGGTGCTATTGAATTCAGGTCACCGAGAAGAATACTTGTTTCTACTATCAGTGCAGTAAATAAGAGGGCATACCTGGGTTCACCATTTTTGCTCCGCTTTTCCCATATTGCAGACAATGGTATAGCCCTGTCCTGACCGAGAGCCATCAATACTCTCGGAGCACCAAGGATGCTGCCAAGCGCCGAAGATATAGTCGCCCCCATGATCCCCGCAATGATGATCCATTCCCATTCTGCAAGATCCTTCATTATCAGATTATTACTTATAAGTTCATCAGGTGACGCATGAATATTGAGCCAGAAAGCAGTAAAAATATAGATAACAAATCCCACCCCGACTGCAAGAAGAATACCGAGAGGAATATTTTTCCTCGGATTTTTAAGCTCGCCCGACATTGCGGCACCGGCACTGATCCCGGTCACTGCCGGAAAGAAAACAGCAAATACTACCCAGAAAGAAGTATTGCTTCCGCTATTCCAGAGTACCAGTTCATAATTATTCCCGCCTCCCAGGAAAAAAGATAATAATGCTGAAGTGATCAGGATCATTATAATGTATTGGAACTTCATTACGACTTTCGCACTTATGAAAGAAATGAAAAGGATAATTGCAAGGACAGAAGAAGAAACAATGCGGGGATCATGAGATGGAAATATACTTATCCATACCTCTGAAAACCCGACTATATAAAGAGCTACCGACAATGCCTGTGATATGAACAGAGATATTCCTATTGCTCCGCCAACCTCAAGCCCGAGCGACCGCGAGATAAGTGAATAAAAACCACCATCTCCTATCTTCACATTGGTGGTCATTGAAGACATTGCAAGGCTGGTGGTAATAGTGGCGATATGAGCCAATACTATTATAAGAAGAGCTCCGAGAAATCCGACATTACCAACAACCCAGCCGAGACGGAGGAAGAGAATGACACCGATTATTGTCAGAATAGTAGGAGTAAATACACCCTCCAGAGTACCGAATCTTTTGGGACTGTCATTTGTTCCTGTATTACCTGCCTGAGATGACTTCATCCACTAATTCTAATGAACAGATGAAATTATTTCAATCCAAGATTAGTTTTTTATGTCCATATCAACATTGAAGAATTTGTAATCATCATATCTGAAGGTTGTCCTGCTCTTCTCCCAGCCGGTTGTACCCATATTCTGTATAACGAAACGTCCGCCTTTGTATATTTCACGAATTGTAATGTATGTTGGGAACCACAACCCTTTGTACTCTTTGTTGAACTCTATTTTGCAATCAAGGAAGAGCCTGGACTTATAATAAAAAGCTGTTCTCATCAAACTTTTATATCCTCTGATATAACGTGGAATTACAATTATTTTTCTAATGGAATAATTCTTTGCATCAACATAGATCAAAGCATTTTTAAAAAATACTTTTTTAGGTTTCAGCGGTATCGCTTCCAGAACAACAAACTCATTCCCACCCTCTCTCTTAAGTCCATTCATTTTAAAGCTGAATTTCTTCTGCTCTTCTTCACCCAGAATCATTGAAGGTGCAAAAACAACTTTTTCACTCAGAAAAGAGATCGGCATCTGGTGGATATCTTCGTCATCTGCTTTTCCCCTCTTGGAGATTATTCTCCTTTGCTCCCTGACAC
>JAGLQR010000324.1 GCA_023136725.1 Candidatus Aminicenantota bacterium | reverse complement strand
ACCTGGTCGTTTTCATCTACTGCAACCTGGATCAGGTCTTTTTCTACAAAAGAGAGGTATTTTTTAATATAATAATCTACCTGAACTTTACTCAACGGAACTGTTCCATACAGCTCTTCAAAAGCCTCTTCAAGAACATCGAATATTTGTACAGCCCAGTTTTTTATAAGATCTTTTCTGCTCTTAAACTTCAGGATCCTGATCTTACTCCTCTCTTTCAATCGTTCTGCAATTTTCAGTAATTTGGGAGGCAATTCATCCATAGGGGGTATTATTGCCTTGAACTCAACCCAATCTACTTCCTTTTCCATTCCGTTTTTTTCCATCAGTTTTATGTAATAGGGATGATTGTAATAAACAGCTATTGTAGGGAGTTGATCAAATCCTTCATAGAGCATCCCTTCGGGATCAAGATCGGTAAATCCATGAGGGCCTGTTATTGTATTCAAGCCCAATTCTTTTGCCCATCCTTCAACAGCGGAAATAAGAGCATCTGTGACTTCCTGATCATCGATAGAATCAAACCAACCGAATCTGATATTTTTTGTGCCGTATTTTTTATTTGCGATCATACTGTTGATCCCGGCGATTCGGCCGACAGGCTCGCCATCCTTGTAAGCAATGAATAATTTTGAATCAGCAGTTTCATAGGCCGGATTTTTGTTTTTGTTAAACACTTCCAGGTCGTCCAGCATCAGTGGCGGGACCCAATATTTATTATCCTTAAAAATCTTGTATGGAAACTTTACAAACTTTTTAAGATCTTTTTTTGATTCTACCGTTTTAATTTGGATGCTCATATTTTTTCCTCTTAAATTGATTATATAACAAAAAAAAACTAAAATTCAATAAGTTTAAAGAGGAATGAAGTCTAGATCGTTTATTTTAAAAAATGGAAATAAAATATTTAAAAGAGAACACACCGTTTCCTGATCCCTCAAGTGCAGATAAAAGCGGACTACTTGCAGTCGGAGGGTCATTAACAAATGAACGGTTGATTGAAGCATACTCAAAAGGAGTGTTCCCCTGGTACTCGGAAGGGGATCCGGTGTTATGGTGGTCTCCCGACCCCAGGATATTATTATTTCCTGATGATCTTCATATTTCGAGGAAAATGAGAGGACTCCTTAAAAAAGAAGCATTCAAAGTTACAATTGATAAACAATTTGAAAGTGTTATTGAAAATTGCAGTGCTCCGCGAAGAGATGGAGAGGGGACATGGATAACATCCGACATGAAAGCGTCATATATAAGATTGCATCATAGTGGATTTGCCCATTCCGTAGAGGTGTGGAAAGGTGATGACTTAGTCGGAGGATTATACGGGATTTGCTTTGGTAAGATGTTTTTCGGTGAATCGATGTTTTCTAAAACTTCCAATTCTTCAAAATTCGGATTTATCAAATTATCCCAGTATTTAAGGAAAAAAGAATTCCTTTTCATTGACTGCCAAATAGATTCTCAACATTTAAGATCTCTGGGTGCAGCCCCGGTAATCCGGGATAAATTTCTGAGGATACTCCGAAAAGGGTTGAAAAATAACAATATTAGCAAAATGGTTTTTCCGGACAACCTCTGAATTGCCTCTATTATAAAGGCTCTTCTATTTTCGCTAATACCCTTTATTATTGCTTTTTTTTTAGGATTCTGATACTATCGAGCAATGGGAAAGATTAAAATAGTTTTCTCTGTTTTAACAATTATAATATCGATTTTCTTTATAGCCAGAACTCTGAATTTTGAACAAAAACTGGATCCCGGAAAATATGAATCTCCTGTTTTTCAGATAACCGGAGTTTCAGAAAACAGCAAGCTCTTTAAAGACCTCTCACTTGAGACCCCTTTGACGGTCAGCGATACATCATTCACAAAAAATCTCAGAGTTAAAACAGATTCACAAACTTCATTCGAACTTCTTTACAAAGGGAGCCTTCTTAATGTACTTCCGGATTCCTACGTTTATTACCATTCCCGTAGAGAAGCGTTTAGTCTGATCTCGGGTGAATTATATTGGGTGAAATCATCAAATTCCCCTATTCAAATTTATACAGAAGAAGATAAAGCACCACTTACGATCTCTTTTTCCGGACGGATCAAGAGGAGTCCGGATGGAAGTTTAACTATTTGGAGCTATAAAGGGGAAAGTGTGCTGAAGGATAAAGGAGATTTTATAAATATTCCATCAGGACAATGTCTTGTTATCGACTCAAAGAAAAAGCAAAAATTTTCATTAATACCAAAGGCAACAACATATATTGCACCGGAAAAAAAGAGTGTCCAGATCAGTAAATTTACAGATTTTCTGGTAAAAATAGATTGGAGAATTGTGCCGGGGGTAACCGAATATAAGGTCAAACTTTATCCATCTCCGTTGAGAGAATCCATTCTTCTTGAAAAGGTTGTTGCATTGAACAGGACAGGATTGGATCTGGAAGAGTTTGAACAGAACAGGGAATTTTATTGGGAGATCATTCCTCTGAATGAGGAGAAGGTCGAGGGTGAGCCTTCCAGAATGGGGCAAATAAAACTTTTTGGAGTTCTGATAAGTCAAGAGAGGGACAGCAGGCCGCCTGAATTAGCAATTACTTCAATGACAGTTAATGGTAATATGGTCCTGATCAGAGGTG
>JAGLQR010000323.1 GCA_023136725.1 Candidatus Aminicenantota bacterium | reverse complement strand
GTAGAGAAGGCAATACCTTACTTTCCGTTAGGAATTTTCAAGGAACCGGGGAAATAGGAGATCAAAATGCTTAATGAAATGATATTTGCAGGTTTTGGTGGACAGGGTGTTTTGTCCATGGGGAAACTTCTTGCATATGCAGCAATGAAAGAGGGGAGAGAAGTCAGTTGGATGCCTTCTTACGGTCCCGAAATGCGTGGAGGAACCGCGAACTGTATGGTAAATGTAAGTGACACACCAATTTCATCACCTATCGTTACAATGTATGATGTTGTAATAGCTCTCAATCAGCCTTCTCTTGACAAATTTGAACCAAAGGTAAAAAAAGGGGGGATCCTGATCTGGGAAAGTAGTACTATAAAAGATGGCCCGAAGAGAGATGATATAAGAGTATTTGCAATACCTGCGGTTGATAAGGCCAACAAAGAACTTAAGAATGTACAGGTAATGAATATGCTGATTCTCGGAGCATTGGTCAAGATCAATGATATAGTAAAGAGAGATTCTCTCCTTGTTGCATTAAAAGAGACACTTCCAAAGAGGCATCACAAACTTATTCCTCTGAATGAAAAAGCTATTGCTCTCGGGATGAGCCTGGTCTGAACTATCAGGGGATAGTTCTTAAAATACTTCTTTTTGAGAATTCGGCGACAAGAAATATAAGAAGCCCCGGTAAAAGAAAAAAGGAGTATAGTTCCTTTATATTGTAGAACCTTTTTGTTGATATTTCTGTTTTTTCCCATTTGTTTATTTCAGTAAAAATATTGTCGAGTGAATCTTTGTCAGTTGCTCTGAAGTATAATCCGCCTGTCGCATTTGCGATCTCTCTTAACACCTTTTCATCTATCTCAACATCTACCATTATCTGAGTTTCCCGTCCGAATCCATCCTTTACCGGAAAAGGAGCTTTTCCACGTTTCCCCACACCGATCGTATACACTTTGATTCCGAAATTAAGTGCGATCTGGGCAGCATCTCTCGGGTCTATCTCTCCTCTGTTATTGACTCCGTCAGTAAGAAGTATGATGATCTTTGTTCTGCTTTTTGAATGTTTGATCCTGTTAACTGAGGTTGCAAGGGCCATCCCAAGAGCTGTCCCGTCCTCAAGTTCTCCCAGGCTGGTCATATTCAGGAAATATTCGAGCATATCATAGTCCAGTGTCAAAGGACATTTAGTGACAGCAGCACCTGCAAAGGCAACCAACCCGATCCTGTCGGTTTTCCTTTTGCTGATAAATCCGTTAATTACCTCTTTTGCAACTTCAAGCCTGTTTTTCGGTTTAAAATCAAGTGATGCCATTGAACCGGATATATCCATTGTAAGCAGTATATCGATCCCTCTCTTATTTTCCACATCATAATAATCGAGGAGCTGGGGCCGCGCCAGGGCAATAATGAAAAGTACAAGAGGTATCAGTTTAATATAGAAGAGGTTTTTTATAAAAAATGTTCTCAAACCATTTTCACTGATATTGAGCAACTTCCCTGATGAATAATTGATATATCTTTTTCCCCTCTTATCACCGAAATGTTTCCATTTGATCAGGAGCGGAATAACCAGGAGGAGAAGCAATGCAAGGGGGAATTCAAAGTGGGGCATCTGTTTTTTCCTCTTCTTCTTTTCTTCTACGTTCTCCTATTATCTCAATTATTCTGAACAAATTTGCCCTGACCTCCTCCACTTCACTTTCAGCAGGAGCATATTTAGCAAATTTTGAAAGATCAGAAATAAGAAATACCTGATCAAAATTACCCGTAATTTTCTCGTCTTTTTCGAAATTCCTGAGATTACACATGATCTCATATGAAGTGAGGTCCTCTGCATTGAAATTGTATAGCCTGGTCATGAAGATCTTGTAAGATTCAGTCAGAGTCATAAAGAATTTTTTGGTTTTTCCTGTATTAAAAAGATCAGATCTCCATAGAGACTCTATCCTGTTCTTAAATTCCACCTCCGGATGCAATGGGGCAGAGATGTTCTGAGCCTCTCCCTTTTTCCTCCTATTGAGAAAAAAAACGATCAGAAATATAATAATTATAATAATCAATGCAAATAATAGATATTTGAGCAGATAGAACGGATTCCCCTTTATTTCAGAGAGATCTTTCAATGGTTTTATGTCTTTGTCATCTTTTTCCAGAACGGACCTGATGTTTACAGGTATGGTATTTGAAAGAAAATTTTCAACAATCTCCCCCTTTTTGATAAGGCTGATATTAAAAGGGCCAACATTGTATTCCCCTGTCTTGAAGAAGGATATATCAAACTCTTTTTCAAATGTCTTAACTCCATCATTCTCACTGATTGAAAGTTCAGCTTCCGAAATAAAATCGAAATCAGGTTTTCCCTGTGATATTTTTATTGAGTCACTTTCAGCGGATGTCCTGGCAATAAACTTAAGAGTGATCCTTTCTCCGATGGTTGCATTGGTTGAAGAAACTGATACTGATACCTGGGTTTCGGAAGGGAGACCCTGTGTGAACGAGAGCATTAATAATATCAGAAGTAATTTCTTCATCTTGAATACTTTTTCCTCCTCTTAAGGAAAAAATTAAAAAGAGGTTTTTCATAATTTTCTTCGCTTGATATATCTATGGAATCCACATTGTACTTATTAAATTTTTCTTTTA
>JAGLQR010000322.1 GCA_023136725.1 Candidatus Aminicenantota bacterium | reverse complement strand
ATGAGATGATCTCTCACTTTCTCTTTTCCGATAATATATTTATTGTGGGGAGGGCAGAGCATTTCAGCTTCGATTTTAATCAGTTTTTTCAGGGATAATACATATGAACTATAATCAGAAAGAAAAAGGGGTTTTATTTTGTTGTTCTTCTCTAATACTCCTGCAGCATCCCCCGGGAAAAGAACTCTGTCAGGCATGAGGAGAAATGAGAGGGAACACCTTGTATGGCCCGGAGATGCAATAACTTCAAAATACCGGTTTTCATCAATATCGATCCTGTCACCTTCCTTCAGAATGTGAAGTTTTTTTAACGCCGGGAATTCAACTTTTTCACTGATACCCAGAACATTATTAAATCTTGTGTTCATGTCTCCGATAAATGCTCTGACATCTTCTTTTTGTAACAGCTCTATTGTTCTTTTTGAACCTGAAATTGAAACGTTGAATTTTTCCTGGAGAAAAGGGAGTGCCCCTGTATGATCATAATGGGAATGGGTAAGGAGAATGTGCTCGAGGGGCCTGTCTGACAATAGTGATTTTATTTTTTTATAAATATTCTCCTGAAGTGCTGAGATCGAAGTATCGATAAGGAAATTCTCTTTCCCGGTTATAAGATATAGAGGAAACATTTTTTCATGCAGAACAAATAGATTTTCAGATAATTTTGTATAAGGTTTGTTAAGGTCCATTTTTATCTTTTGTAGAGTTCACAAAGAGATTTAAATTTTTTCATTCTCTCTCTGTCCAGAGAAGAGTTTACCGCTTTCCACTTCCAATTGGAGCCGCCTGTGGTTCCGGGAGTGTTGAGCCTTGTTTTCCCGGAGAGTCCCAGAAGATCCTGTAAAGGGATAATAGATATATCAGCTATTGATGAAATTGAAGTTTCGATAAATTTCCACAGAAAATCTTCTTCTTTCTCCAGCTTCAGATAAGATTTAATATAATCTTTCATTTCCTTTCCGGAGATCTCGCCGGTAAACCATCCGGCTGATGTATTGTTATCGTGAGTTCCGGTATAGATGACACAATTCGGATCTGTTATATTTTCCGGAATGTAAGGGTTGTCAGGTTGCTGATCAAATGCAAATTGAAGTATTTTCATTCCGGGAAAACCGGTCTCTTTCCTCAACGCTTCCACTTTCTCGGTTATTATTCCAAGATCTTCTGCTATAACCGGGAGTGATCCTCTCTCGTTTTTTAAAAATTTAAAAAATCCGGCTCCGGGTCCCTGTTCCCACTTCCCCTGTTTACCATCAATAGAATCAGGATGAATACTCCAATAAGACTCAAAACCTCTGAAGTGGTCTATCCTTACAATATCCACCAGTTCAAGAAGCCTTTTTATCCTGTTACTCCACCAATTATTTGTTTCTTTGTTTAAATCTCCATCAAGGAACCATTTATAAAGGGGTGTTCCCCATTTTTGACCACTCTCTGAGAAATAGTCAGGGGGGACTCCTGAAACACCCGAAGGAGAAAGATCTTCTGAAAATTGGAAAATACTTGTGTTAGCCCAGACATCAGCACTATCCATGCCTGCATAGATAGGAATATCCCCTATCAATAAAATATTATTTTTTTCACAATAATCTTTGAGTTTTTTCCACTGATGATCAAATATGTATTGTACAAATTTTGTGAAATTTATCTCTTCGGCCATCATCAGGGTATATTCCGCTATAGCTTCAGGATCCCGTCTTTTGATATTTGTCTCCCATGATCTCCAGTCAAAGGAAACAAACCGGTTAGCGAGTGCATTGAACAGGGAATAATCATTAAGCCAGTATTCATTATTTCTGCAGAATTGATAAAAACTATCATTATCTGATGTGGAGGCATTCTGAATAAAATTTTTATATGCAATTTCGAGCATATTTGAAGATTCTGCTTCGATTTTATCAAAATCGATAAAATCCTCATTATCCTGTACTTTTAATTTTGCCAGAATATCGGTTCTCATCCATGTCTCAGACTGCAGAGAAACTGGATCTATGAAGAGATGATTTCCGGCAAAAGCTGAATATGAGGAGTATGGAGAAAAGGAGTATCCTGAAGAGACCGGTCCAAGTGGAAGTATCTGCCAATACTTTTGTCCCCCCTCTGCCAGATAATCAGCAAACTCAAATGCTGATCCTCCCAGGTTCCCGATACCGAATTTCCCGGGGAGTGATGTAATGTGAAGAAGTATCCCGCTTCCCCGTTCAAAGCGCAGATGCTTATTGTTTTCCAATATTCTCGGCAGCTTTCAGCATAATATCATTTATCCTTTCTACCATTTCATCAAAATTATCAAACACTCCCTCTCTCAGAATAAGGTTATCCAGCAGTTGAAGGGATATTTTTTTCAGATAATCAGATGCAGGATCCGCTTTATGTATATTCACAAGCTGTTTTATTAGTTTGTGATCCGGATTAACTTCAAAAACCCGTTTTGAGAAAGCATATTCCTTATTTATCATTTTCATAACTTTCTCCATTTGAACTGATGGCCCGTCTGACGGATTCAGAAGGATGCAGGGGCTGTTGACCAGCCTTTTGGATATTTCAATCTTTTCGATCTTATCGCCATATATGGTCTTCAGATATCCGATGAAATTATTCAGATCTTTAAGAGATCCTTCATCCTGATCGCTT
>JAGLQR010000321.1 GCA_023136725.1 Candidatus Aminicenantota bacterium | reverse complement strand
GGCAGGCTTACCCTTTCAAGGTTCTTAAAGGGTATATAAACGGAATGAGGGAAAATGGTTCTATTGTGAGAACTTTTACTGAGGTTACCGGTATAAAAATTGTTGATGGAGCGGTTACCGGTGTTGAACTTGAAAATGGGGAATTCCTTGAATCTCCGGTTGTGGTTAATGCTGCCGGTCCATGGGCGGTGGAAGTAGGTAAAATGGCGGGAATTGAACTTCCGATCTTTCCTGAAGAACATGAAGCCCTTATTTCTGACCGCTACGAACATTTGTTCGATCCGATGGTCGTAGATTACAGGCCGGACGGCTGTTACTTTCAACAGATGGTGACAGGCCAGATAATCGGATGTTATACGCCTGTACCAAACAAACCCGGGAAGCAGACCTCTTCAAGTTCGGAGTTTCTCCTGGAAATGTCGAAAAGGACATCAAGGCTGATTCCCAAGCTTAAAGATCTGAATGTACTCAGGCATTGGGGTGGGAGTTATTCGATGACCCCAGACGGAAGCCCTATAATTGACAGGACCGTAACGGAAGGGTTCTATGTGGCAGCAGGAATGTCAGGCCATGGATTTATGTTCGGGCCTGCGATCGGGAAATACCTTGCTCAGATAATTACGGAAGGGACATATCCTTTTGACTGGGATGAATTCAAACTTGAAAGGGATTTTTCAAGAAAAGAAATTATGAAGTGACCAATGACTCTCTGGCTGATTCTGATAATCCTTGGTTCTATTATGATAATTGAGGCACTTCCAATATTTATTTCTCCAAAAAAGATGAAGGAATACTACAGGAGGATCGCAGATACAGATCCTAAGACCTTGAGGATAATGGCATTTGTGATGATCATCACAGGCCTGGTGATAGTTTTTCTAATGAGGACGAAAATATGCTTATAAACATTGATGGAAACAAACTTACAATTGATGAATTTCTTAAAATAACGAAAGATGGTGCCAGAGTAGGATTAACTGATGAAGCAAAATCGGGGATTCAACTGGCCCGGAAAACTCTTGAGGATTTTATAAAGACCGGAAAGGCCTATTATGGAATTAATACCGGATTCGGTGCCCTTGCATCAAAAAGAATTAACAGTTCTGATCTCAAACAACTTCAGCGAAATCTTATAAAGAGTCACACTGCAGGTATTGGTGACCCCCTTCCGGATCATGTTGTCCGGGGTACGATCCTGTTGAGGGCAAATGTACTTGCTAAAGGTTATAGTGGAGTAAGGCTGAAAGTAGTGGAGTTGCTGCTTGAACTTTTGAACAGAGAAATTCTTCCTATCCTCCCTGCGAAAGGGTCTGTAGGAGCATCGGGGGATCTTGCACCTCTGTCTCACCTTGCTCTAGCACTCCTTGGTGAAGGGAATGTAAAATTTAAAGGGGAGATACGGGAAGCATCTGATGTATTCAGAGAAGAAGGGATAACTCCACTTGAGTTGGTTGAAAAAGAGGGTCTTGCATTGATCAACGGGACACAGGTTCTTACTGCAATAGGGATATTCAATCTTGTCGATAGTGAAAATCTTGTTAAAACTGCAGATATCGCGGGTGCATTGACATTTGAAGCTCAACTTGGTAACCCTTCACCGTTCTTTGAAGAGATCCAGATGGTAAGATCATATTCCGGCCAGATCAATACGGCAAAGAATATTATGAGGCTTATCAAGGATTCCCCTTTGTGGGCTTCCCATAGTGGAAGGAATAAGGTCCAGGATGCATATTCTGTCCGTTGCATTCCTCAGGTGCACGGGGCTGTCCGTGATACTCTTGATCATGTGAGAAGAACTCTCGAAATTGAAATAAATTCTGCAACTGAAAATCCTCTTATATTTCCTGAAAAGAAAAAGATCCTATCCGGAGGGAACTTTCATGGTGCTCCGGTTGCTTTTGTAATGGATTTCATGTCAATTGCGATGACCGAACTTGGGAATATCTCAGAGAGGAGGATCGACAGGGTAATAAATCCGGCTACAAACATGGATCTGCCACCTTTTCTTATTGAGGATAACGGCCTTAATTCAGGTTTCATGATCGCTCATGTCACTGCTACGGCATTGACATCGGAAAACAGGACCCTCGCACATCCTGCTTCGGTTGATAATATTCCAACTTCAGCAAATCAGGAAGATCATGTCAGCATGGGTAACTTTGCAGCAAGAAAGGCAGGCGAGATAGTCGGAAATGTGAAATATATTCTGGCTATTGAGCTGATGGCTTCGCTGCAGGCCCTGGATTTTTATAAGGAAAAAACATCTCCGAAACTTGAGAAAGTTAAAAGTGTTGTCAGGAGCAAGGTACCGTTTCTGGAACAGGATTCAAGGATGGATGTTCTCTTTGAAAGTATAGTGAATATGATAAACAGCGGTGAGATAGTTAAAGCTGCTGAATAAAGAATATTATGATAATTTTATTAAAAAGAATTATTTCATTTGTTGTTTTTATATTGATCGGTTACGTCTTTTACAAAAAAGTTATCAAGGGTGAAAACATCTTTTTTCCCCGCAGTAAAAGACGAGGAACCGGAAGCGGGGGGGATGTTGAAAAGATGGAAAAAGATCCTGTCTGTGGTACTTATGTCCCTGAAAAAACATCCCTGAAATTGAAATCCGAAGGAACCATGTACCACTTCTGCTCCGAAAAGTGCAGAGAAGAATACATC
>JAGLQR010000320.1 GCA_023136725.1 Candidatus Aminicenantota bacterium | reverse complement strand
CCAAATCCGCCTCTTTCCAGGAAAAATCCGAATCCGATTCCGATGAAAAAATAAATAAGAAAGATAATATTGTCATTGATGTTTAATGTTATTGATAATGGTCCGGTCATTTTTTTCTCCTCAGATCCATAATTTCCTCACAAACCATGCAGCCATATATGCTCCTGCAAAGATTGCGATCATTGTTACCCAGCTTCCGACGGCCATTGTAGTTCCACCACAGAGGGCCACACTGGAGGTGCACCCCCTTGCAAGCCTGGCACCGAATCCGAAGAATCCTCCACCAATGAATGCAAATATCCACCTTTTTCGTATAGTTATTTTCGGCCCTTTGTTCGTCTCTTTTTTAATTCTTCCGGCAAAAGCTCCGGAAATTATTCCTCCGGCAAATACTCCGAGTATCTCAAATATCAGCCAGTGTTCGAAAGGATTCTTATCCTCTCCTCCATATTTCTTCAGATAAAAATTCTCATTTACATGATCAGGTGCTACTGCTTTTTCAACAGCGACAACTGTTCTCATCATAGCGCCCGAAGCGCCAAGTCCCAGTCCGGTAATCCAGAAAGCTATCAGCATAACCAGGCCCAAGCCTACTCCTGCAAGGTAAGGGTTTGAATATTTCTTTGTTTCCACTAATCCTCCTTTATGATCAGTATGGAAGCCAGCTGTTCATCTGCCCGGCTTCTACAATAATAAATCTTAAGAATAAACCTCCTGCTATAACCAGTACAGGAGCGAGTTTCGGGTTGATATTTCTCCCTTTAAGCTCAAGCACTTCCAGAAGTGCCGGGATGAAAAGCCCGAACATAACAATAAATATCCAGAATGAGGATGTCAGAGCACCACCTGTGACCAGAGTAAGGGCTGCTTTATACTGAGATGATGAAGTTGCAAGTCCTATCAGGAACAATAGTATAAAAACCCCTTCAGTTAACAACAATGCTATATCTACTTTTGTGAACAGCGATTTTTCTTTGTGCTCTTTTGATAAAAGAATTACCATTGCTACTGCAGATGAGAGTCCTGAGACAAGGAACAGAGGCCCCAGCATCGATGAGTTCCAGAACGGGCGTGACCCGAATGCACTCAGTAGGATGCCGGTATAAATTCCCAGTGTTATAGCAAACGGAATAGTAATACCGGCTATTATTTTATAGTTCTCTTCTGAAAATTCAGTCAGTTTTCTAAATAAAATATCCAATTTTAAGAATGAAAGGAATTTGTTGATAAAGGAAAATATTCCCGGATATGATTCTCTGATAGTTGCAAGTATAAGCAGAAAAGATAGAGGGTAAATCATCAGTAGAACCCATGATCCCCATGACATAGGAGAGGTGATCTCAAATGCGGTATAAAATCTCCATACGAACAATTTATGTTTAATATCAAGGAAGAGGGAAACCATTCCAAGGCTCAGAATGAAGGGAGCCCAGAGAGAGAGTTTCCCTGATGAAAGTGCGAAACTGTCCTTTTTCTTTCTGAATGCCATAACCGAAGCAATGATCAGTATCCCGGCTGTAAGTCCGCCGAGGAAGAGATAGAGGGGGACTTCCCATCCCCATACATGAAAATGGCCGTTAACCATATTTGAAATCTTATTTGTTGTTATTGTAATCTCTTTCATATTTTCACCTAAATGAGATAGTAAACATTTGGTTCTGTCCCGGCTTCAGGAATAATTGTCTTGAACTTCCGGGCCCTTAGAAGGCGTGATACTCTGGACATCGGATTATTAAGATCTCCGAAGACGATAGCATGAGTGGGGCAGACAGAAGCACATGCCGGCGACTCTCCTTTTTCAACCCTGTGATCACAGAAAGTACATTTACTTACGTAGCCTTCAGGCATAACGAATCTTGCATTGTAAGGACAGGAAACTACACAGGCCTGACATCCCGTACATTTATCCGGATCTACTTTGACTATATTAGAACCTTCTTTAATATGGCTGGCTCCGGTGGGGCAGGAGGAAACGCATGGTGTATCCGAGCAATGATTACATCTCTCTGATCTTATTTCCATATGCAGGTTGGGGAACTTACCTGTAACCTCTTCCACTATCCAGTCTCTGTGCAGGCCTTCGGGGACATCGTTCTCAGTCTTGCAGGCAACAACGCAGGCCCCGCATCCGACACACAATTTCGTATCAATTACCATTCCGTATTTTTTCATTGTGGTCTCCTATGTGATGAATGTGACAAAATTCCCTCTCATTCCGGTTCCGCCCATAATTTCATCCGTATGTACTTTGGTTATAAGGGTGGAGTCGTCCGCGCCTCTCATATATGCCCTTTTGAGGAATTTATTAGTGTGACCGAAACCGTGAACCATGTAAACTGAATCGGGTCTTATTCTCTCAGTAACCTTCACTCTGATCTTGTTGCTTACAACACCATCCTGATTCTCAAGTTTAATGTATTGGCCATTCTTCAGGTCCCAGTCCCTTGCTGTCAGGGTATTTATCCATACATGATTCTCATTCTGTAATTGTGTCAGAATTGGATTGTTGGTAGTTCTGCCGAAAGCATGAAAAGGAGATCTTCCGACGAGTAACCTGAAGTAATCTTCGGGAGGATTCTCATGTTTCTTGTACACCGGGATCGGATCGAATCCATGTTCCTCAAGTAATTGAGAATAAAGTTCAACCTTCCCGCTATCGGTATCAAATTCAAT
>JAGLQR010000032.1 GCA_023136725.1 Candidatus Aminicenantota bacterium | reverse complement strand
TACACTTTCTTCCCCGGTTCCTTTGTAGAATCTTCTTCCCATCCCGCAAGATATAAAAGTAAAAGATTCAACTCTTTGATCTTTTCATCCATGTCTCCTCCTCAGACCCTGATACGATTTGCAAATTTCTTAAAGGTTTTCTCTCCGATCCCCTTAACTTTCATGATCTCTCTGGTCCGCCTGAAACGGCCATGCTTCTTCCGAAAGGAGATTATCCTTTCGGCCTTCTTTTTCCCTATTCCAGGTAATTTAGATAATTGATCAATACCCGCAGTATTGATATTTATCTGACCCGATTTTTTAACTGTCTTCTTTTCGGCTCCCTGCAATTGCACTCCTGACATTGAAAAAATTGCCAGTACAAGAAAAAAGATTAAGAAAATTTTTAAATATCTCATTTTTACCTCCGGGGAACATATATACAATTATCTTTCCAAACCCTGCAATAAAGAAATTTTCTGGTTATATAGGTGTTAAGCATGAAATTGTTGATAATCGGGTAAACTGAAAGTGTAAATATATGTTTACATAAATTTTCCTTTTTGTTTTCAATAGTTTATACGTTTTTCACTATTCTCCTTTGCCATTTAAAAAAAAAATAAAATTTTAGTATGAATATCCCCTATATAAAAGAATTATTTTTATCTCCCTCTCCTGAATCCGAAAGAAGCTTAAGATTGGAAAAGATATTGTTACTCATTCTATAAAATGGAAACTCAAAAATCCGGCTTTACTCTGATCGAAATACTCATATCAATTACTCTGATAAGTTTATCAACTCTTTTATTGATGAAATGTATGATCGTTTCACTTCATGGAGTCAAAAATTCAGATCTGCGATTCCGGGTCGGCCTGGTTCTTGAAAACAAAAAAAATTTACTTTTGGGGCAAAAATTCAAATCACCGCTTTGTTCAGAAGGGACCAGGACTGAACGAACCGGGAACATAATGATCAGAACAAGCATCATTAATATAACCCATAATTTAAAAAAAATAGTATTGAAGGGAAGCAGAAATAACTTCAATTTGGTTTTGATTTTCTATAAGTCAGGAATACTAAGGGAGGTAGGAAATGAATAACGGATTTTCAATTTTGGAGCTTCTTGTTGTTTTAGCGATCAGTTTTACAATTTTCGGTATGGTAATTTCAAATATAACAGAAGGGATCACCGTAAGCAGAAAAGTAACAACCCGCCAGCAATTGCTGGAATCACTGTTTTTCACTGTGGATACAATAAAAAATGACCTCACAAAATGTGGAATGAGGCTCCAGGAAGCTGCTTCCATTTTTAACCTTGATTTGTTTACACACACTAAATCCGGATTTAAAGTTATCTATGGACTTGCGACGGAAGAATTGGAGAGAAATAGTTATAAAGGTGACAAAACAATAGAAATAACCGGGAAAGATTTTGTAAAGAAAGGGAGAAGGATACTTATATATGATATTGTCAGCAGGCGATTTGAGTTTTCACGGATTCGAAAAGTAGACGGATGCTTATTACAACTTGAATCAGGCCTTAAGAATGAGCACTTGAAGCACTCTGTGGTTGTCCCGCTGAAAGAGATCGAGATGAAATTATACAAAAAAGAGAAGGTCATAAAAAGAAAAATTGATAAAGGATATTTTCAGCCTGTAATCGAAGGAGTTACAGATTTCTACCTTTCATTCTTTGAAGATTCCAACTCGGTCCTTTACAGGCTTGAAATAAACAAGAAGGAACAGGTAAGAGGATATATCTTTTTATCAAACAAGGCCGGATAATGGAAAAGAATGGTTCGGTAATTCTTGCTGTAATATTCATGTTCCTTGTTCTATTTCTGGGATTATCACTGCTGAATTTTACACTGGTACATAACAGAGTAGTAAAAGCAAGGAATATTCACCATGCAAGATCAGAAATACTTCACAATCTTCTGATTTTTCATCTCCACAAGGACACAGACAAGATCAAGAACATCAAATTTAATTCATCAATTGATGATTGCAAAGATCACTTTAACAACATTCTCTATCCGGATTCCGAAGTAAATTCTGTGAAAGTAAAAAAATCATTCTCTTTTAATACCCGGGATTTTTCACTCTTCAAACTTATTAAGGTTAACTTTGGAATTAAATCGATTTCGTCAAATGAACGACATATATGGAAGAGTGAAAGTATTTTTAACATAATTACCGGAGATTTACCTTTTAACCTCTTTCCGGTTCTTATTAATTCCGGAGGATACAATATATCCAATGAGAAGTTCATTAAAGACCTCCTCTCTTCAACTGAAAAACATCACATTTTTATTTCAGAACATGAATCAGTTTTTGATATAAAATTGTATTTAGCAAAGCTCCTGGGCCTGGACCGGGAAAATGTAACTTTAATCGCTTTAAAACAATTATTCGAACAAACAGAGTATGAATCCGAATTAAGGGACGGGATATATTTCCCCTGCTCTTCAGAAAAAGCAGGGCCGGTTTTCGTGCAGGGCAATACTGAAAAAGTAATGCTTTCAATTGAAGATGAATGTCAGATAATTGAAATAGTTCAGAATAATAATCATTTTAAAATCAAGTATTCAAAGGAACAATTTCATTATGAAACAGGTGAAAAGTCCGGAAATGAATATAAAATTTTTAATGGAAAAATAATAATTAATGGAAATGTAAATGTACTTGAGGCCGGGAGTGATCCGGCCCTTGCCATAGACTCACATCCGGAACTGATCATTTTAGGGGATCTGAATATTTGTTCATCCATTACCGGAAATATCACAACCGCCTATTACAATTCAAGACCTTCGATAACAATTATATTAGCTGCATCACCATTTTCACTGAGATATTCAATCCCGGTCCTGAGGTTCGATTGTGCCGGCCCCATAATAATTCATGGTTCTATTAATATAAACGGCGGTATTATTAATGATACCCCTGAAATTCAAATATCAGGCAACCTATATTGCCGGGATCTCAAAAACAAAGGTAAAATAAAAGTAACTCCACTAAAGAAGTTTAAACCTCCTTCAATTGATAATTTTTATATTAAAAATTTGACTGTTATTAAAGACTTCCGGACAGAGTTGATAGAAGAAATATTTGAAGATGAAAAATAGCAGAGGACTTACAGTTCTGGAACTTTTATCTGCTGTAACAATAGGTATGTTTATCTTAACTTCCTCATTTCCGATTATTTCTTCATTTCTCTCAAGAATAGAAATATCAACCGCTGTATCTTCGATAACCACCCACTTAAGTGAAGCAAGATATCTTTCTCTGGCGGAAAGCCGGAAAGTAAGATTCAGAATAGTCAACAGGTCAGGCCGACTGGAGATTATAAATAACCATAAATGGATAAACCATAAATCCTGGGAAATAAAAGGGAAGATCAATATCACCTGCAACGCCTCTCCTGTATTCAATCCTAAAGGAAGCGCATCTCCCATGTGCACAATAAAAATATCAAATAAAATGTACTCTTATAAAATTACTCTATCATTCGCTGGAAGGATAAGGATTACAAAATTATAATATTGACAATCGGACTATGATTGAACATAATAATCCCGAGGAGAGCTTGATGAAAGAATGGAAAGTTGTTATCGGTTCACCTGGGAAAATCATAGTAGGTAATATTAAAGAGGAAAGCAAAATGGTCGATGCCCGGACACACTCTGTTTTGAACAGAAAAATAGGCAACAGATCGTCCGGTTCAGAATTACACCTAACAGGATTTATGAAACTTAATGATGTAACCCTCTCGGAGCATAATAACAAAGAATATCAGGAATCGAGAAAATATAAGGAACTTTTATTCCGCAAGAGTGATATATATTTTGTCTATGATGAAAACCAGCCTAAGAATATTGATTTCGAGGAGTCAACTGAGCAACCCGATCAAAGTACTAGCTTAGTCGTCAAGAAATCTCATCATCTTGAATTAACAACAAAAACTGCAGGTAATTCTTATTATCTTATCAAAGGCATGTTCACAGGCTTTCTAAAACATTTTGAAGACAATGATTTTATTCAGTTAACCAAAGTTTCAATTATAGAATTTTTAAAGAGAGAAGACGGATTCTTAAAATTGAAATATGATAAAAAAGCTTTTGTATCCATTAATACCAAGGTTATTGAAGCTGTAACTGAAGTTGAAAATTCAGATTAAAATTCTACTCCGAACCTTTTCCTGAAAGCTAGAATAACGACCAATACAATGATCAGATTCCAAAATATCCAGTGCATCTTTATCCCAAGAAAATTAATGAGTTTTCCGGGATAACTGATCTTTATAACCCTTAACAGATCATTTTCCTCAATTAGCTCTTCAGCAGGGTAAAAGAAGTGATCAAAACTTGAATTCATGTATTTTCTGTTGGAGAGAGGAAGTTTAGATTTCCCGATCATAAGATTTTTATAAAAAACTTTATCATTGATCCTGATTCCCAATTCTGTCTTCCCCTCTTTAACGGCTTCAAGTTTCCAGTTCGCAACCCTGACAGGCTTTGTCTTCTCTTCATCCATCCATGCATTTATGAAAACCGGTCTCATTTTAGGTTTTATAAAATCATTCTCCTCAAGTGAGATACTATATTTTCTGTAATCCTTATCAAGATCGGCCTTAAGCACAATGGATTCACCCGGATTAAAAGGCCTCATCCCATACCTAACCTCCATCTGTGAGAATACAGGAAGCAGCAGAGGAATTATTATCAGAAATGGAGCAAGATTGAAAATAAAGTATCTGAATGTATGAAACAAGCTTTTGAAGAAGGACGAAACTATTACTTTCCAGAAATCCTTGTAAATCCTGATAGCAAAAATATTTGCTTTGATCTTCTCTTTGGATTCCACAATCTTTTTCGGAAAAGAAATATATTTCAATATATAAAGGATTATGAAGGAAAGAATTATACTAAGAAAAAACACCGGCCAGAAATCATTCACTCCGTTGAAGGGAGTGAGGATTACATTGAATGCCTTAGTAACAAATAGATTTATTTTATGGATCATTTAAGAGATATAACCTAATCCGCTAAGCTTTTCAGCCTGCTCATCTTTATCATCATCTGATTTTATTTTTTCATACTCATTGTCAATAAGATTACCGATCAATTCTTCCAGTGAAGAGTAACCGTGAAAAGCTATGATTTCATCAGCTTTTTGACTGTTCTCGTTGCTTAATTTTACTTTTTTTGCCATGTTTTTCTCCTAAATTAAAGAATCTCCATTCATAGTCGGAGCTTCATTTATTCCAAAATATTTCAATATTGTAGGTGCCATATCCTTAATGGAAGGTATTTTTTTGTTAATCGGGAAGTTCGAGAAGAAGCTCGCGGGTACGTGTCTCGGGTTTATACAATGATCTCCTGCCCACCAGTTCATATTGTTTGTGACCATTTCCCTTGTTGCTCCACCAAGAGCAGATGAATCGCTCGACCTGTACCCTCTGTTAAATCCGAGAATAATATCCGGTGATCTGATAAGGAAATCGGTGGAGAAATGATCTTCGGTGATAAAAGCTTCGGAAATGACCTGCCTTCCGTTCTCAGGATCCCTGATCTGCAGTATTTTCCCCTGGATCTCTTCGAGAAGTTTACGTCTCTCACCTTTTGTTACTATTCCCTGTGACTCTCTACCTTTCATATTCAAATACAACCCGTTCAAGCCTACTGCATATGCTTTAGTATTCCCCCAGTCATATTCGCTGTAATCATCAAGAAGTGATATTTCAGTGTCTATCTCTTTGACGCCAAGCTTTAAATATCCTTCATTGAACAGGAAAGTGTTGAGATTTACTTTTCTTCTGAATGTTCCGAATCCGTGATCGGACATTACTATCAGCCCTGTATCTTTTGGCATCGTATTCAGCACATCTCCCAGAATCCTGTCATGCATACGGTAAAGCTCATCTTTCATATATCCGAATCTCTTTGCTTCTTCAGGATGATAGTAAGGATGGTCCTTATCAGTTAATGCCCAGAGCATGTGCTGCCCCTGATCAAGAGAACCAAAATAGAAAAACAGAAATCCATTTTTTTTATTGAGGAATCTCTCATACTCAATACCAAACAATTTTTTACTTTCATCAAACACTGAAACAGATTGTGTAAGAAACTCTTCCATACCGAATGTATTCTGACTCAGAGCTTTTGTATCTGCCGGAAGGCCTATCGTATGAAACAACCCTCCTTTCTCAGCAAGCTCCTTTGCATAATCAGGAGGAGTGCTTAATTCAACTGCAGGATTCTTCGGACTTATATGAACAGGCGAAATATAAAGTCTGAAACTCTTTTCAATATCCATCATGAAGAATTTCACCATTCCAGTTATACTGCTTATGCCTTTAATAAGTGGAAAGTCAATTTCAACCCAGTCTGAATATTCCTTTTCAGCAATAAGAATTTCCTTACCGTCAACATCTATTCTTGCTGTTTTGTTTTCCTTGTCAACAAAAACCTTAAAAAAAACTCTAGTCTTCTCACCATTTTCGACAAGATCATTTATCGGGCCGATGATTTCACCATCTTGAAGCACATTTTCTTCATCAAGATAAGCATAAAAGAGGTTATTAGGTGTAATATCCTTCATTGCCTCTTCTTCATCTGAAGTATATAGAGTATATATTCCATATGTCCCATGAATATCGGGAGTTCCCATTCCTGCAATAGTTCTCTGTTTTGATTTTGAAGGAGGATAATTTGAAGGAATCTTAAATATTGTCGCTTCTACATCTTTCTCCTCAAGATAATCCCAGAATGCCTTCCCTTCACGTTGTGGCACTATCTTTCCAGGCTTCAGAGGGATCTTGTATTTGCCAATCTTAATATTGAGGCTTGCCGGAATCGTCTCAGCACCGGATGTTATAGGAAAATAGGACTCTGGATCACGATGAATAAAATCAAAAAGACCATATTTACCGGGATCGGCTCCGGTAATAAAACTCCCCCAAGCTACCGGGCTCTGCGGGGGGATTGTCGTCCTCATCATCGAAAACACTCCACTCTGAGCAAGCTTTTTGAGATTGGGTAATTCTCCCCTCTGGATCATATCATAAGCTATCAGCGGATCCATCCCGTCAAATCCAAGGACAAGCATTTTTTTATTGTTTTTAATTCCAGCACCAAAATTCATGAATGGTGATGCTGCAGCTATAGTACCTGCGCTTTTTATAAAATCTCTTCTTTTCATGCTACTACCTCCAGATCGTTACCATCGATAAATGACGGTTTTTTAATGCCGAAAGCAGAAAGTATCGTAGGAGAGATATCCATGATAGAAGGGTGTTTCGTCTTGATCTTTTTGTTACAAAAGAAAATCCCGGGAACAAATGCCCTTGTAAAAGAGTGATCACCACTCCACATTCTCGTATTATCCGAGACTATCGTATCACCGATATAATTGACAGCTGATTCCGGTGATACCCTGTACCCGAGATTGTATCCGATCACAACATCCGGAGCGTTCTTTGTATACGGGCCCTTATAAAGTTCTTCCCTTTTATAAACTCCTTTTGCAACTACATCACCCTTTTCTATATCTTTCAGATCTTTTAATTTTTGTTTGATCTCTTCCTTGAGATCTTCTGCTTCTTTACCGGGAGAGACAATGCCAAACCTCTCTCTCCCCTTCATGTTGACAAATATACCGTGGAGTCCCTGTCCGTAAGCTTTCGACTTCGACCAGTCAACATCCTTATAGAATTTATCACTGCTTGTCTTACCATCATTGAGAACAAGGTATCCCTCTTTGTGAAGCCATGAGTTGAGATGGAAATCCCTGTTAACTTTATTAAATCCATGATCGGAGACAATCATCAGAAGATCATTCTTCCCGAGTTTCGGCATAAGCCTTCCGAGAAAATCATCCATCCTTTTATAGCTCCGCTTAATTGCATTAACTATGTGGTCTTCTTTGGACAATTTCTCTGCCGGCGATCCGGAATCACTAAGATATCTCCAAAACATATGCTGGATCCTGTCCGTTTCTTCATAAACCTGTACAAGAAGCCCCCTTTTAAATTTTTTAAAAGTATCCCAGAACATTTTTTCTCTCTCTTTCTGATAGGAATAAACCTGTTGAATAAAACCATCCTCTGACAATACCCTCTCGTTCAACGCCCAGGTATCCTCAGCCATTCCAAGAGTAGCATAACCGCCTATTAGTTTTGAAAGGTAGACGGAAAATATTTTCGGGTGAGATACTGACATTGAAGGTGAACCTGGATCAATATTTATTGGTGAAATATAAAGTTTCAACGGAGTGGTTTCTTCAAGAAAGAATTGAGCAATACCAGCTATCTTAATAAGCCCAACTTTGAAATTAACTTTTTTCCATTCCGTTATCTTCCCTTTTTCAATAAAGAACTCATCTCTTCCGATCTTTATTTTTGCACCGTTCTTTTCTTTATCAAGCGTAATTGAAAATTTTTCCTCCAATGAGGGGCTGCCTTTAATAAACGGGTGTCCCGGACCCTTCAGGACAGCATTGAAAATACCATCGGATACTTCCGTAACCTCCTGGATCACGCCTTCTGTTATCCCTGTATCAGTCTTCTTCTCACTAGAGTAAAAACTGAAACTCCCCTGAGTTCCTCTAAGGTCCGGAGTTCCCAGTCCGGAAAGCATGAGGCCATAAAACTTTTCAGGTGGGAATGAATATGGAATTCTCAGGACTGAAGAAAATATCCCTTTGCTACTTACAATTTTCCAGAAACTTTTACTCTTTCTCATTAGTTCAACTTTAGCCTTGGAAAGAGGGATAGTATATTTTCCGATCTTCAGATTCTTTTTCGGCGGAATGATATCAGAACCTGACATCTTCGGCATATATGTATTTCTATCTGTTGCAAGGAAATCAAAAATATTGTGTTTCCCCGGATTTACTCCTGTCGAAAATGATGACCATGCAACTGGTGATATCGGGGGCTCGGTACTTTGAAGCGGTGCGAATGTCCCCTCCTCCATCAGCTTCTCAAAATTAGGAAATTTTTCACCCTCTTTCATGAACATGTTCAGACGATTGTAATCCATCCCGTCAAAACCAATTATCACAGTTCTTTTAAATTTTGCATTCTTCAGTGTCTTTATCCTTTTCAGATACTGGACAAATGCTCTTATAGGAAAAGTAAGGAAATTAAAGATCGCCAGAAAAAACGCAATGAAAATAAACAAAAAAGACCCTGCAAATGCGAAACCTGCTCCCGGGCCTACATAGGCACTGATCGGTGCGGTTAATATTATTAATATAGTTATAAGTAAAAAGTTTCTCTTTTTCATGTGCTTATTTTACCATACTCAAAAATTTTAGTCTACCCTAACATTTTGCAATGCTTAAGGATATTATAATTTTGAATTTTCATTGAAATTTTATATCGTTTTATTTAGAATCTCATGGGAGGCAAAATTGAAGAATAAATCAATAATAATATGTATCTCTTTTTTTGTTGCAATCATGATCCTGCATAATCCTGTTTTTTCTGCGAATCAGACTGACGATGGGATAAATAAAAAACTTGATAAACTTTTATCCGCAATAAACTCTTTAAGGCATAGGCTTGATACAATTGAAAAAATATCTGATGATATCCTATGGTATAGCAAAGTAAGTGATATAGCCCATATAGACAAAGTGAGGCACACGGGGCCTCCACCTGTGAACATTAAAAATCCCACTGCAATGGGAGCAAAAAATCCTGTAAAATTTTATTCATATATTTTTATTCCAAGACAGATCGATACAGGAAAAAAATATCCTCTGCTTATATTCCCTCATGGAGGAGTCCACAGCAATTTCAGCACATACTATGCACACATTGTAAGAGAATTAATAGCACAAAAGTATATAATAATCGCCCCTGAATATAGAGGAAGCACAGGATACGGCAGGGGAATCTATGAATTGATCGACTATGGCGGCAGAGAGGTTGATGATGCCAATGAAAGCAGGAAATATATGCTGGATAACTATCCGTTTATTGATAAGGATAGAGTTGGAATCCTGGGATGGAGTCACGGTGGACTGATCGCGCTCATGAACATATTTAATTATCCGCAAAACTACAAGGTTGCTTATGCCGGAGTCCCGGTCAGTGACCTGATTGCAAGAATGGGATATATGACAGACAGTTATAGAGATTTGTACTCAGCACCATATCATATCGGTAAGACAGCTAATCAGGATGTTAATGAATACAGGAGGAGATCTCCTGCCTGGAATGCTGAAAAACTTAAGACACCTCTGCTTATTCACACAAACACTTCAGATGAGGATGTAAATGTTCTCGAGGTTGAGCATCTCATAAAATCTTTAAAAGCTGCAGGGAAAAAATTTGAATATAAAATTTTCAAAGACGCTCCGGGAGGCCACAGTTTTGACAGATTGGACCTTCTAATGGCTAAAAAGATCAGATTGAAAATATATAAATTTCTGGCAGCAGAACTCAAACCTCCGGTCCTTCTGAAAACGATCAATGACATTAACCGGGCAGGCTATACCGGAT
>JAGLQR010000319.1 GCA_023136725.1 Candidatus Aminicenantota bacterium | reverse complement strand
CTGAAAAAAATCTTCCTGACAGAAAGAAAATTGCTGTATCAACAGCGGTCATAATAGTTGCAATTATTATATCTTTTGCATTGTGGCTACTCTTTTTTTATATCCCGAACAAGGAGTGGATCAAGAGTGCCCCCGGATCATATATCGGGAACCAGATGTTCCCTAAAAGTATTGACCAGCTATTTGGAAATATCCTCTCTTACAATTGGAAGGAACAATTTTTCAAAATGTGGGTTGTCTGGGTAGCAGCAATACTATATCTTCCCATTTTTTTTCGCAGGCTGATAATGAAGTTAATGGATATAACTGAGGCTGGATTTGTATTGTTTCTCCTTTCCCACACAGGAGCATTGATGATCATGAATCACAGACCGACACGATATCTAATAGCTGCGATCCCGCCGATGGTTTTTCTGACGATCTTATTTTTCAGATATTTGATGAAGGGGCTTAACTATCGGAAGCCTCCGGGCATTTTAAAAAAGTCACTATTCCTGATGTTTGATATCAGTTGGCTTTTTCTATCACTCTTCTATTGTTTTCTCCCTCTTTTAGCAAGAGTTGGTATTCATATCCTGCCGGTTAAATTAAGTTCAGATCTGTTTTTGATCTCGGTGTTCCTAACAGGAATTTTTCATCTCACCTTTTATCTGCTTAAACGATTTTTTAGAACTGGTGTCAGGATCGGGAGATTTGTGGTAGTTCTTGTCCTGTTTTTTGTTTCCATATCAATTTATACCAATGCAAAATATTATTATCACTGGCAGAGAGACAAGACCGAATATGTTAGTGATATTTCGACGGAACTAGGTGAAAAGCTGACAAACGGATATATTGCCGGGCTGACAGCTCCTGTAGCTGTTCTCGGGACAGAACACAAATCTCTATTTCTCTATCCGAAATTTGTTCACTGGGAAAAAAATACACTTGTAAAGTACGGAATTACTCATGCTCTTCTGGCTAATTTTAATTTTGAAATATCAAATTTTTTCAGGCAGTGGCCAGGGAAAATGGAGAATGCATCATTATTGAATGTTTATAATGTAAAAGATCAGTTTCTCCATCTGTATTCATTCAACGATCCCGTCATCTCCCGGATAAAGCGGATTGACCATGAAACATTGGAGCTTTCCATTCTTTACAATGGAGAACCAGGGGAAATCCAATTTGGCAAGCTGGAATTTATTCGAGGTGAGAATATTCGATTTGATGAAGATCCGTATCAACTTAAGATGTTTCCCGGTTCTGAAATGATAAAGAGAGGTGAAAACCTTATCCGGATAAGTGATGAATATAATAGTAGTGAAAAATTAATATTTATCCACAATAAGAAATGGGGTAAAAGATTCAGATATGAAGCGGAAAAATTCCCGAAAAAGAGAGGAAGGGTCGTTCGTGATGTCTCTGCTTCCGGGAAACATATAAGATATTTTAATGTTTTAACCGACAGGAAAGGTTTCATGGCATGTTCGATAGGTGGTAAGTTTATCCCTTATTCCGAAGGTTTGATTTATGCAAAGTTTTATCTGAAATTTGGCAATATCAAGACCAGAATAAGGCCTCTTGCTATTATCGACATATTTAATAATACTGAAGGAATATCCGTTTCTTCAAATATGATCAGGAAGAAGGATATAATCGGCGAAGACTTTCGGGGGTATCCATTGCTTTACAAGGTGAAAGGGATAAGCGATCTGGAGTTCAGAGTTCATGCAGAAAAGAGCTCGGATATATACTACGATTATCTTGAACTTGATTATTATCAGGGAAAATTTATAGACAAGAATTGAAAAACAAAAAGAATCTGAAAGTAATATTTTTATTTCTGATCCTCGCATTTTCTTTCCTGGTGATATACCGGAATGTATTCCTTAAAAATGAGGTCATAATTCCGGGTGATATCCCCTACAATACTCCCGTCTGGCAGGGAGAGGCTCCCGATCAAAAATATTATAATGCAGAAAATTATCTGTTAAGTGATCAGATAAATCAGTTTTATGTCTGGCATCACATTGCTCATGTCTCTATGAGTGGAACGGGAATAATACCTCTCTGGAATCCTTATATTTTTGCAGGGCAGCCTCTTGTCGCGAATTCTCAATCTGCATTATTCTATCCTCCGAATCTATTACTTTTTTTCTTTGATCCCGGAACCATTGCTACATTGAGGGCTTTTTTTAATTTATTTATTATAATTCTGTTCGGGTATTTTCTGGGGCGTCTTTTAGGAATAAGCATTGTCGGATCAGTGATAATATCAGCTGCACTTGGATTAAGCGGTCCTGTAACAGTATGGCTGGGGCATCCTCATGCCAACGTTTTCTCATGGTTCCCTTTTCTCATGTGGAGCGGTGAAAAGATAATCAGGTCTGACAGGAAATGGTTATGGACAGGTGTTTTCAGTATCGGTACAGGTATATCGATACTTGGTGGACATCCTGAGACAGTTTTTCATATGCTGATGATAATTGCTATTTATTTCTTTTTAAGATCAGTCTTTTCCGGAAGAAAAGGTTTGTCAGTAAAAAGGACATCGATTCTATTAATAACAGGGCTAATATGCGGCATCCTGATAGCATCAATACAGCTTGTCCCTTTCTCAGATTTTCTCTTCCGGAGTTCAACACTGCATGAGGGAGGCAGAGGTGATCATGGAGGGCCTTTGTTCTGGTCCGATTCCGCAG
>JAGLQR010000318.1 GCA_023136725.1 Candidatus Aminicenantota bacterium | reverse complement strand
GGAAGTTTAATGTCAATACCTTTTTGTGCAACCGGGGTAATAACCATGAAAATGATCAGTAGTACAAGTAAAATATCACACAGAGGAACCACGTTAGGTTCCGACTTAGCTCCTGCTCCTAATTCAGCACTCATGAAACCTCCTATCTTTGAAGTATTTTCTCAAATATAAGTATACTTGTCAAGCAATAAAATTCAAAAAAACGTTGACAAGTCAACTAGCCTGAATTATATTAACCATATGGTTAAACTAAACGGTTGGTCAAATACTTGAAATGACTTCAAAAGAAAAAATTATTGAGGCAGCTGTTCACGAATTTTCAAAGGGAGGGTATCCCGGAGCCAGAGTAGATAATATAGCTGTTAAAGCCGGTGTCAACAAAGCAATGATCTTTTACTACTTCGGATCAAAAGAAGAATTGTATAAAATAGTTATCAAGAAAATAGTAGGTGAACTTTTTGAAGTAATAAAAGAGAGTGGCGGGTTAAGTACAAATTTGAATCCCGAAGTATTTTTTGAAACTTTCCCCGAGAATTACATAAGGTTCTTTTCTGATAACAGGGAATATCTGAAAATTATAGGCACCGAGTTGATCCAGAATCCGGAAAACCTGAAAAGAGCCCTTCAGGGATTTTTTAATTCAGAAACAATGCTCCTCCCAAAAAACCTGCGAAAACTATTTGAAGAGTGGTATGAAGACGGACTTATAACTGAACCGGAACCGGTCCATCTCTTCCTGAATATTATCTCGATATGTATTTTTCCGATCATTGCAAGGGCCATCCCTGAAACAATTTTCAACCTTGATCTGGAAAATGAAAAATTCATCCGGGAAAGAATCGTGAGTGTAAAAAATCTTCTAAAAAGAGGTATCTTAAAATGAAAATAACTGCACTTTTATTTCTAATTGTCTCATTTACAATTCCCATATTTTCAAATGTCCCGCTTCAGAAAGCAATTGACAACGGGATCAGGATCAACTCTGAAATACAAAACAATGATCTTGAAGCAAGGATATTGGAGGTAGATAATAAAATAAAAAATTCTAACAGATATTTCAGCATATCCGGTTCAGCCGGTTACCTTTACAGATCTGAAAAGATCGACATTAAACTTCCGGATTTGGAGATCGGGCCGGGAATGTCAATGTCCGGGTTGACTATCGGAGGCGGGACCAATAACAATTATGACCTCAGCATATCATTACATCAACCGATATTTACCGGGAATGCCCTCTCGGGCATGGTTAAAATAAATGAGCTGCAAAAGATCCTGAACCTGAGCAAGAGGAGTTTTCTCGAATTAATGTTGAGTGGCAGGATCAAAACTGTTTTTCTTAACCATCAATTACTTATAAGTCAAAGCAACTCTCTTATAACCCTCGATAAAAAAATAAGCAATCATCTTAAAAAACTTGAGGACCTGTATGAAGAAGATCTTGTAGGGAAAAGTCAGGTTCTCGAGACACGATTAAAATACAGAGAAATTTCATTGTCAAAGGAAGAGGTTGAGAATAATATTTATATTCTAGCTTCAACTTTTATGGAATTGACCGGATACCGCATAAAAAACATTGAGAAAGAGCATAAGGAAATAGTTGAAGATCCGGAAACATCAATTGAGTTGTTTGTCCGGAATCATCCCAACCTGAGGATCCTCTCTGATCAGAAAAAAATAATCAATATCAGCAAAAAGATAACAAGAGGAAAAGATCTTCCTCAGATCGGAGGGTTTGCCGAGTTTCATTATGGGGTTCCGGGATTTAATTTTCTCGGTGATGAATGGACATCATATTTCCAGGGAGGCATTGAGGTTAAAATGAAGGTTTTCGACTGGGGAAGGTCCAGAAAAGAAAATATCATTAATGATTACAAAATCGAAAAACTAAGCAATCAGGAGCAGGATCTTGTAAGAAGAACCAGAATGAGATTATCAGAACTCTTTAACACTCTGAAAAGCCTTAAAGCCAGGATCGGGACATTCGATGAAATGATCGCAATATCCATTGAAGAATCAGAATTAAAAATGATGATGTTTGATGAGAAACAGATATCTAATAAAGATTATCTTGATTCTGTACTTAATGTTGAAAACCTGAGATCTTTGAAAGAGAAAACATCTCTTCAATCTGATCTGATAAAAGTAGAGATCAATACAATGATCGGGAAAAAGGGGGAGAAATGAAAAGCTATATACTATTTTTTTTATTTATTTCTATCATATACGGCTGCAATGGAAGAGACGAAAATATTATCAAGGCTCCCGGGATCGTCGAGGGCGAAATTATCACAATGAAATCAAAGGTTGCCTCGTCAATTGAAAAGATATATGTAAATGAAGGTGATGAGATAAGGGCAGGAGATCTTCTTGCCGGATTAGATTCGAGAGTGATAAAAAACAAAATTAAAGACATTGAATTAAGCCTGGAGGCTGCAAGGATAAATTCTGAAAAATTAATAAAGAAAAAAATATTGATAAATGAAAACCTGGGATACCTGAAACGGCAAGTGAGCAGATTTGAAAGACTGAGTAAAAAAAGATCAATTTCGGGTGACGATCTGGAAAAAGTTAAAATAAAATTTCTGGAGTCAGAAACGGCGCAATTTGAACTAATAAAATCACTCGAAGGCCTTGAGGTTCAGAAAAAAGTACTCGAGAATAAAAAAGAATATCTGGGGATCATTCTCGAAGACTACACCCTCG
>JAGLQR010000317.1 GCA_023136725.1 Candidatus Aminicenantota bacterium | reverse complement strand
AATATTGATGCCACTTCATCACTTATTTTATCATTGAGCCTTATTACATTTGAGGATGGGACAACTACATATTCAGCAAATGATCCATCTCTGTGAACTCCGATACCGATTGTGTTTTCACAAACATGCTTTTTCCCTCTTCTACAATTTCTGCAATGTCCACAGGCGATATGCCCTTCCCCGGTAACACGCTCGCCAACTTCAAAGTTTGTTACTCCGGATCCCATTTCGGCAATTGTTCCGACATATTCATGACCGATCGTCATCGGAGTTTTAATAGTCTTCTGAGACCATTCATCCCACATATAAATATGGAGATCAGTTCCGCATATTGCTGTCTTTTTTATTTTTATAAGGACATCATTTACACCATAATCAGGTATATCTACTTCTTCCATCCAAAGCCCTTTTTCAGGTCTCTTTTTAACAAGTGCTTTCATTTTAGCCTCCGGGACAATTTTAATTCAGGACAGGACAGAATTCAAGAAAATTATCTATCTATTTTTCACTTGATATTCTTCCGGGGAAAATATAGTATTACTGATTCGGAGACACCAATGAAAAGAACTATTATTGTTTTAATTCTTGTTATTATTACTTCACTAAGTGCATATTCTGCAGAATCAGCCGGACCTTCACTCCCTGATATGGTATTCAAAGGCCAGAAGATCGATCTCACAAAGATCGAGGGGATCATTGATATCCAGGTGGATGGTAAATCGACAGATTCAAGATCATTTATTATTGAAAGAACGGGATCGATCAAAATTGTAATTACCACGGAGAATGTGACATTTGATTATTCTATCCATTCTATCCCCGGAATTCTGACCATAATCCCTCCGATCCTTGCAATAATTCTTGCCATGATCTTCAAAGAGGTAATAACTGCTTTATTCATAGGTGTATTTGCAGGAGCCCTTCTTCTCAACAATTTTAATATCCTCAGATCATTTTTTAATGTTCTTGATAAATACATTATAAATGCAATTGCAGATCATGACCGGGCATCCATAGTTATTTTCACCCTTCTCCTTGGAGGAATGGTGGGAGTTATCACGAAAACCGGAGGATTCAAAGGAATTGTTGATGCACTATCCAGACGGGTAAACTCTGCAAAATCGACTCAAATGTACACCTGGTTAATGGGGATTTTTATATTTTTTGATGATTATACAAATACTCTGATAGTAGGCAATACTATGCGTCCACTGTCTGATAAGTGGAAAATATCAAGGGAAAAACTTTCATATGTTGTTGATTCAACTGCCGCACCAATGGTCTCAATTGCATTGATCTCGACCTGGATCGGTTTTGAAATATCATTGATCAATCAATCACTCGAAGCTTACAATGTTGATTTTGATGCCTATTCACTTTTATTATCCTCAATTCCCTTACGTTATTACTCCATATTGTCACTCTTCTTTGTATTCCTGATCTTCACTATGAAAAAAGATTTCGGTCCAATGCTCAAAGCTGAAAGGAGAGCGAAGAAAGGATTATTGCTGAGTGAGAAAGCAATACCATTGTCAGATTTCGAATCATCGGGACTCACTCCTTCCAAATTTGTCACACCGAAGTGGTATAGCGGGATTATCCCAATCGTTATGGTGATAATAGTAACGTTTATAGGATTATATTTTTCAGGAAAAACAGCTCTTGCCGCGGAGAACAGCCCGCTGGCTTCGAAATCATTCTTTGGAATTATCTTTTCAGGATCAGTTTTAAAAGATCTCGGTTCTATTATCTCCTCAGCAGATTCTTTCAGAGTTCTGCTCTGGGCTTCTCTTATGGGTGTTTTGTCTGCAATATCAATATCAATAATCCGGAAAATTCTTAAAATGAGAGAAGCAATTAATTCAATGGTACAGGGTATGAAATCAATGATGATGGCTATACTGATACTGATAATGGCATGGTCACTCGGAGTTGTTCTTGTTGAACTGAAAACAGCGGATTATCTTGTTTCACTTCTCTCCTCCAATCTCGATTACCACCTTTTCCCTGCAATAGTGTTCATTTTTTCTGCAGCTATTTCATTCTCAACCGGAACATCATGGGGAACGATCAGTATCATGTATCCTCTGGTAATACCGATCACTATCGGCCTTCTTGCAAATTCACCGGATCTGAAACATTTTTTAGTATTGACAATATCATCAGTTCTGGCCGGATCTGTCTTCGGTGATCATTGTTCTCCGATCTCCGATACAACAATAATGAGTTCGATGGCCTCTTCCTGTGACCATATAGATCATGTCAAGACCCAAATCCCATATTCTCTTACCATAGCAGGAGTTGCCCTTTTCGGTGGCATTCTACCATTCTCATTCGGACTCCCTTATGCAGTAACAGCAGTTATTACCTTGTCTTTCCTGGTTCTGATACTTCACCTGTTTGGAAAGAAGATCTGAAAATTTATTGTTAAATTTCATGTCTATAGTTCAATATTTTAATACAGGATGTAAAATTCTTCAATGAAACTGAAATCTGTGGTATTATTCACTTTCAATATTCATATATCCAGGAGGAATAATGGCTGAACAGAAAGCAACAAATTTAGTGTGGCATGAACACTTAGTAAACAGAGAGGATAGAGCAGAACTTCTTAACCAGCAAGGTACACTTCTCTGGTTTACAGGATTATCAGCAAGTGGAAAATCCACAATTGCAAACGAGGTTGCCTTCAGGCTCTTCAAGTCCGG
>JAGLQR010000316.1 GCA_023136725.1 Candidatus Aminicenantota bacterium | reverse complement strand
CGGAAATAAGTACATCCATATTAACAGGGAGGTCATCTCCGAAAAAGTCATTCATCTTTTTCCCGCTTTCCAATGCGATATGTACAACAGCTCTCTTATGGGCCATAAATGTTACTTTCAGGTCTGGAACTAAAAGTGTGAATGGAATTGTATTGAGATCACCGGCAGTTAACACAGATCTTTCAAGAGCCAGCTCCCAGGTCTTTGCAGTTTGCTCCCTTAATTTTTCATCTTTGATCCACTCAAGTTCCGGCCATAGTTTTTTTACTTCTTCTGTCATTTAAGACTCCTTATAAATAATTAAAAATGCATTCTATAAAAACCCCGCCTTAAAGTAAAGGTACCTGTCCCCTTTTGCAGTTTTGAGTTCACGGAAAATAGATGATATAATTCTTCGGGTCGGCATGCTCAAGAGGGGAAGATGATAACAATTCAGAACGAGCTCAGAAACATATTATTCGATAAACTTAAAACTAACTTTGATATTGAAAAAGAAGACATTCAATTCTCTATCCCTCCAGTCAGGAAGTTTGGTGACATATCAACGACCATACCTTTTATTCTTGCAAAAAAATCCGGTGAGAAACCATTCCTGATCGGGAAAAAGCTGGTTGAAGATCTTTCCGGAAAGATCCCTGCGGTAACTGAAGTTAAGATAGAGGGTGGTGGATTCCTCAACTTCATATTGGACAGGGAGAAATTCCTGGACCATATTCTAAAGAAGAGGGAAAAGAGGCCTGAGAAGACCGGAGTAAAGGTAATTGTAGAGCATACCTCCATTAACCCTAATAAATCAGCTCATATCGGCCATATCAGGAACTCCAGCCTGGGAGATACTCTTGCTAAAGCTCTTGAATTTCTTGGTTTTGATGTTGAAGTTCAGAATTACCTTGATGATACCGGGATCCAGGTTGCCGATGTGGTCTGGGGATTGCTGGAACATGATGGAAAGAGTATTGATGAGATATTGAATATGGAAAATCTTCCTGTGTTCCTATGGAAGAGGTATCCGTATTATAGTTCTCAGATCGCCGGAGATGAGAAGAAAGGTGAGTCACGTAATCTTGTTCATAAAAAGATTGAGGAAAAAGAGGACCCCTATTATTCAGCGAGTTCATATATTTCTGAAGTTGTAGTTAAGGACCACATCAATCTGATGGAACGGTTGAATATAAGGTATGACAGCCTTGTGAAAGAGAGTGATATCATAGAACTCAAGTTGTTTGATGAGGCTGCAAAGCTTTTGAAAGATAAAAATATTATGTATCTGTCGGAAGATCCTGAAAAAAAGGGGTGCTGGGTAATAAATTACAAAGGTGAGAATATAGAAAAGATCGTTGTCAGATCTAATGGAACTGCTACATATATAGCGAAGGATATAGCTTATGCTCTCTGGAAAGTAGGTTTTCTCGGAAAAGATTTTTATTTCACAAAATTCTTTGAATACAATGACGGAAAAATTATTCATATGTCCGGTTTTACTGAAAGTGATCTTGAATTAAATTATGGTAACGGGGACAGAGTATTCACGGTTATAGATGTAAGACAATCCTATCTGCAGAAGATAATTTCAGAAGAGGTAATAAAACCGCTTGGGGAAAGAGGAAAGGAGAAAGAATATATCCATTTTTCTTATGAGATGGTCGCATTGACCCCCGGATGTGTTGAAGCCATGGGATTTGAATTATCAGATGAAGAGAAGAAAAAATCATATATAGAGGTCTCGGGAAGAAAAGGAATTGCTGTCAGCGGGGAAGAGCTTATTGATAAACTGATCGAAAAATCAAGAGGGGAAATATTGAAGAGGAATCCTGACCTGAGCAATGATGCTATCGATTCCATTGCAAGAGATATAGCTATAGGAGCATTGCGATACTATATGATCAAGTTCAACTCAAATTCAGTGATATCGTTCGACTTTGATGATGCTTTATCGTTCGAAGGGGATACAGGCCCTTATATGCAGTACACGATCGTAAGGATCAATAGTATCTTCAGGAAAATGGGCGAACCTGTGATCCTGCAGAGTTCTCCCGATATATCAATGCTTGGCCCGGATGAGGCGGAACTCTATTTTGATATTTTACTTCAAATCTCACTAATTGAGATCCAGCTTGATTATGCTGTTGAAAAGAGGGAAATATCATCAATCGCAAGCCATTCCTATCAGCTTTGTCAGAAATTGAACCAGTATTATCACCAATATCCTGTTATTTCGGAGAAGAACAAAGAACTTAAGGAGTTGAGGATCGCACTTCTGATACTTTTCAGGGAGAATCTCTCCCTCCTTTTTGGAATCATGGGTATTCCGGTGCCGGAGAGGATGTAGGGGCGAAAATGAAAGCAAGAGTTATTTCACTTGTATTGTTAATTCTGCTTTTCAGTGCAGGGTTTGTTTTCTATGAGAAGAATAAGGGGAAATATGGTAAAGAGCTTCATGATTTAAGATCAGAACTCAATACTATAGAAGAGAATCAGGTCAGAATAGTGGAGTTAAAGAAAACAAGAGCAGATTACTTCAAGAAGGTTTTTATTATAAATCGACCTGGTGACATCAACTCATCCATTTCAGATTTCACTAATGCCCTGATCAGGTTAGATAACCGTAAGTTAAGATTCACAGAGATCAGTATAAAAAGCAGGACAGGCGCCTTCGATTTCGAGATCACAGGTTTTTTTAACAGGATCAGAGATCTTGAAAATATGTCTGATAAACT
>JAGLQR010000315.1 GCA_023136725.1 Candidatus Aminicenantota bacterium | reverse complement strand
AGTAAGATCAGACTTCTGCTAACAGACCAATAGATTGTAAAAATATGGGACTTATGCTTGAAAACATGGATTTCAAAAAACCCTGTAAATCTTTTGTGAGAGTGCATTTTTAGGTTATTTTCAAGAGATTTTTTAATCTCTAAAAAATTGTCAAAATCGGCTCTTAATCACCAGATCGAAGGGTTTGAGCCGACGAAAAGAAGTTTTAAGTGAGGAGACTTGCATGGCGGAAATTAATTTCCGGCATGCTCACCCCCTTCAGGAATCTTTTTTTTACTATCTGGCTTTATTTTGCCTTTTGTATTGTAAAGTAGTTATCACTTTCGTCCATTACAGTTCCGGCAAAGTTCTCCACTCTTATTTTGAAGTTGGTTCCGGGATAAAATCTACCTTCAATTCCATCATATCCACAATACCATGCCCCATTATTCCCGAGATCTGACATGGCGATCTCACGAACTTTCTCATTTCCCTGTATTAACCAAATCCTCACATTTCCAATATTTTTGGTGACCCATTTAATATAGTTATTTGGATGATGCCTCATGTAAATAAAGGTTTCTCCACCATTGGGATAAATAACTCTGATTGATCTTGTTATCTCTTTTGGTTTGATAACTAATTGCTTTGCCTGGAATTGCTTGAGTTGAATTGCGCTTACTTTATCACACTTTACTTGAAATCCTACTTTTTTTGATTTAACTACCTGTCCGTTTGCTTTCACTAATAATTGGACCCAACCTTGATAATCCTTCCCGATTTTCCAGGAAAATTTAACATTTTTTGAACCTGCAGCAAAGAACATTAATAAATTCGTTTTACTTTTAGCATTGTCACTTCTAAGGAAATAATATTCAGCGGACATTGCCTTCGGCACTTTGATAGTACCTGTCATCTTAATTGTTACCGGGCAAACACCAACATAATACTTAGCTGTGGCGATTAGTTCAACTTTGACAAGAGATTTTAAAGCAAGTTGTTTTGTTTTCAGAAGTTGCTGACCTGAGACTACCATTGAAATTGACACAAGCATAAGTACAAGGATCAAACATACTTTTTTTGAAAATAGTTTCATTGATACACCCTCCTTAAGCCCCTCTTCTAATATAAAAATACTCCGCTATCTAAAGGTTAAATAAAGTTAAACTCAAAATATCTCAATAAATAATTATTTTTCTTATTGAGGTTCTAACCCTTCATGGGACATTTTTTTCTTCCCCTACCTATCAATTGTGGAGGACCTTCTCTTTTTGATAATTTTATTTCTTGGTAGAACTCCACTTTATACCAACAGAAATTGCCAGGTTTTTACTTTCAATGAGTAAAGCGGAAATCGAGATCCAGTCAGCAAGAACCCAGGAGATCCCCTCATGAAAATTTTCCCCGTCGAAATTTGTAAAAATACTGAATTTTTCTGCAATACTGAGAGTGACTCCAAATATTCCGTAAGTTTTATTTAATTCCGGAACAAGACTGGCAATACCTGTTGTGATCCGCATTGCAAAACTCTCGGAAAATTCCCAGGATTTTGTGAGATTGATATAAACGGATTGATCACTTCCACCTGTCTGGACACTTCCTGTTCCTAAAATGATCCCCGGAAGTAAACCGTTCTCATTCTCTTTTAATACCTGCACTCTTGCATTCCAGATAAGCTTTTTAGTTTTTATGGAATAACCAATACCGAGATCCATCCAGTTAAATACACCATAGCGCAAATTCAATAAACCCTGCTCTTCCTCTCCATTCGGGATGTACATGGATGTGAAAAGAAATGATCCTGTGGCAAGTAGTGAACCATCTGAACTTCCCGAACATACAGGACAAAAAGGGCCGCACTCCTGAGCACCTAAAATATTTCCTGATATTATTATTACAATTATTATCAAAATAACTTTTTTCACAATATTCTTCCTCTTATTAAATTTGTTAAGTTCAAAAAGTTTAGTGGATAGTAAACTCTATGTCAACCATGTTAGTTATATTTGATGTTTCGAAACCTCCTCTGACCTCTTGCCCCTACCCATCGACTGTGGTTCATCAATTTTTCTATCTTGTTTATATGCCACCTTAATGGTATCATTATGACGAAGTAAAACTTATTACAACAATATGATGTAAAAATTCTTAAAAATTACAGGGAGGTTTCGTTTGGAAAATATCAGAGATTTTATGAAACATGCAGAAACAATAAAATTACGGGAGCCATTAGCCTGGACATTAGGCACCTTTGAAGATGAAAACGATATTTTTGAATACAGTTTTATAGATACAATTAAAATGGCAGGACATTCATGCCCTACTGTTTCTGCGGCATACATCGGATGTCTGAACACTTTAAAAAAACTCTACCCTGATTCAGTCCCAGTAAGAGGTGAAATTTCTGTGACAGTATATGGTGATGCTGAAGAGGGAGTCTATGGAGTGATCGCTCAGGTTTTCAGTTTTATCACCGGAGCATGCACAAATACAGGTTTTAAAGGACTTGGGTCTAAATTCAATAGAAAAGATCTTCTTAAATTCAGTCCGGACACACCGGATCCACAGGCAATGTGTTTTGAATTTGAGAGGCTGGATAACAAAAAAAAGGTTTTACTGAAGATTCACCACGGTGGATTACCATCAATCGGAATAAAAGAGCAACTGATGGGTGAACTGCTTAAAAAAACTATAATGGAAACAGCTGAAAAAGAGGAGATCCGGGAATTCCAGGATCT
>JAGLQR010000314.1 GCA_023136725.1 Candidatus Aminicenantota bacterium | reverse complement strand
ATATCCCCACTGGGCGAGAATCCTTCCAATTGCTATCCCGTCTCCACCATTGTTCCCGGGCCCAATGAAAAGAATAAGACTTGAATATTTATTAACAGGAAATTCATCTCTGATAATTTGTGCAGTCCCGCGAGAAGCATTCTCCATCAAAACTATTGATGGAATACCGGTTTTGTTTATAGCATCTAAGTCAAGCTCTCTCATCCATTGAGAGAATAAGACTTTCATTTTTTCTCTTTTTTCCCTTTCTTTACTTTTTTGTCTGACTTTGCTATCTCATCAAGTTTTGAAGCAAAAACTCCACCGAAACCACTGGTATCTTTAAAAGCAACTTCTTTTTCTTTATTTAACTTTTTGACTTTATCCTTTTCAACTTTTTCCTTTAATTTCAGAAGTTCGATCTCACTCTGGATCTCTTCCATATCCATCCGGTCTTCTGAACTACTCTTTTTTACTCTCTTCTGAGTGGATTTTTCCTTTTCAGGTTTGAAAGCTCCCTTTTCAGTTTTCTTTTTGTGAGCAGCTTCCTTATTAACCCTCTCGACCTTTGTAGGCTGGTCACTCTCTATCGGTACTGCATCCATCGGCACAGCAGGTGTATCTTTTCTCTCTGCCGTTGCTTTAAATTTTTTCTTATCCGGTTCCATTTCTTTGAGAATTTTTTCACGGCGATCTTTCTCTATCTGATCTACCTTCCTCATCTCTTCTTCTCTTTTCCTGCGCCTCTCTTCCCTGATCATCCGGATCTCATCATCAACTTTTTTCTCTTCATCCAATTGATTTTGTCTCTCTGAGTCCTGATCGGATTTTACCTGATTATCATGGATAGTTTTTTTCTCCATCTCTTCCTGTACAAGATTGCCGATCGAACTCGGATCAAGATAGAATACACCATGTATCTTTTCGGAGGGGATATAGGCCGGATTCCCGAAGATCACATCCAGGACAGTCCTCAGGTTCACAGGCGCTATCAGATCCAGAATATGATACAACTTCAATACGTGTATCTCAAAATTCCTCTCTCTAACACCAAATTCAAGAAAAACCTTATTAAGCAGTTCATTAAAAGAATTGCTTTCTCTGAATAATTCAATTCGATTTTCAAGTTCAATAAGATCTTTTTGCTCCAGATAAATAGACCTATTTATAAAAACCTGGGAAGCAATTTTATCATCCCTGACAATGAATAATTTTTTATTTTCATCATATTCGATCTTTTCTGAAACAGTACCTTTCTTTGTAGTTCTGATATTAAAAAAGAAAACAGTATCTTCAACCTGAGACAATGTGATAATTGAACCTTGAAGAACTTTATAATTCTCAAAAATCTCTTTTAACCCCATTAGGAGATTTGATTCGCTATAGTAATATCCGATATAGGTTTTTTTTGTGCTTTCATCGACAAGTTCAACTTCTATTGATTCATCAAACTCGTATATCCCTTGTTTCAGCCTTATCGCCCCGGCAAATATTTCTCTCTGTGACAAAAAATATTTTGAATTGTCATCATCGAACAATTTTTCCTCGAATTTCTTTCTTAATACTACAGGGCCCTTTTTGCCATCACTCACTACATTCTTGAGGAGAGGGTTCTCATCACTTATGATAGAATCTTTAAGAAGGTAGTAGATGACAGAAATCAAATTCCATTTCCCCCAGCCTTCATAATTAACCTGCTGAAAATCTATCTTGTATTCATTTTTCATTTTAAAGCTTAACGCGAAACAATAAGCTCCGAAATCATCACTTTCAGGTTTTATTTTTACAAAATTTTCCACAAAGAATTCTGTCGATTCAGACCGTCCGCTATCCGTAAGGAATTCTCTTATTTTTGTAAAAACTACAGTTTCTATCGCCATCAGATTACTTGCAAGAATCGCCTTGTTACCTGTAAATGCGATGTCAGCATTCTTGTTAAGCAATGCTATCAGTTTTTTTCTCAGGTTATTATAATCTCTGGCCAGAAGAGGATCATAAAATTTTCTGGGATCAAGTTCTGGATCAAGGAACTCAGGTTTTTCACAAGGTTTCTCCATCCTGTGGGGCAGCAGTAGTTCTATCTTTTGTCTTGTAAGATAATCCAGATATTTCTTATAATCGGACGTCCCCTCATATTTAAGCTTGATCTCATCTTTAAATTTCGACCTGACCTCAACAACCCTGAGAACAACACCTCTCTCCAACTCAAAGTATTTTTTAGTCCCTATAGGGATCCGTCCATGATATTCCTTGTATATCAGATCATCAACTTTATAATCACACTTCGGATCATAGATTTTCACCTTATCACTCAACTTGCCCTCAGTTTTAAACAAAGCAAGCTGATTTGTTAACTCATCTATTTCAACCGGAGATTTCACTCCCTTCAGAAAGTCTTTCAGGAATTTAATATCCTTACTTTCAATATTCAGATTGACTTCCACATTACTCTCCTTCAAGATTCTTAACAATTCGGGTACCTGATCTTCCGATCAGTGCCGCCCTCAACTTCTCAGCTGATGTTATAAGAACCTCGCTCCCTCCATTTTTAATATAATCGATAGAGGCTGAAATTTTCGGCCCCATCGAACCTGGAGGAAATTGCCCTTCTTTAAGCATTTGTCCTGCTTTTTTTATATCAATAACCTTTAATGGAACCGCATCAGGTTTACCGAAATTTTCTACTACTCTGTCCACTCCGGTCAGGATGATGAACAGATCTACTGCAGCTTCCTTTGA
>JAGLQR010000313.1 GCA_023136725.1 Candidatus Aminicenantota bacterium | reverse complement strand
GTTGACAAAAAATTATTATTATTACATATTAATATATTCGGGAGGTTAAAATGTTTGATATTAATATTAAATGGGAGCATTTGACCCAGGAAACCAAAAAAAACATTATTGATGAGTTTATAGGTAATCTTTGTGCTGATGATATTCGTGAACTTCTTGAGAACATTGAATACATTGAAGCAAATGCCATGAATGAAGGTGCTTATGAAGAATTTAATTCTTTTTATGAAAACGAGTTCTCGTTTAAGAGAAAAGAAATGTATAGTACTCTGGAGCACTTCATCTCACGTCATTTTCCATTCACACTTACTATCTGATGCAGAAAAAGGAAAATAAAAGAAAAACTCTATCGATACGAATGGAATATTCTCTCTATGATCAAATAAGAGAGGAAGCGAAACAGAGTGAGCGATTGGCAGGTGCCCACATAAGATGGATCCTGAAACAATATTATTTGAATAAAAAGGGAATGAAGGTTTGATCATGAACATAACATCAATTTTCAGGTTTAACGGGATCGATAAAAGAGCTAAAGCTGCAAATAGTAATATTTCAAAAATAAATAATTTTCTCAAAAATAAAATAGGAGTAGGGGTTGGATTTATTTTTGCAATTGTCATCATCTATTTGATAGTTACACTTTTTTCTATATATAACCTCCTTGTCAGCTTATGACGATACCTGTAGTTTTATATTAACAATTACAGGTATCGCCATTTTCAGATCCTGCCCGTAAATTATCAGAGATTTATAGCCATTCTCGAATTTATAAATTTTTCCTGTTTTAAAGTGTTCAGCTTGGTATGAATGTTCCTCGGATTTTTTAGAATTCCGGGATTTCTGTCAATCAATATAACTTCATCCCTTGTAAGATTTTTTATCTGGATTAAGGGGATATCTCTGGTTGTAGATTTCGTAATAAGCAGAGAGCCAACCCTTACAGATATATTGGGAACATCTTTCAGGTATTTTAAGGTTTCGGATAAATGTATAACAGGTTCTTTTTTCGAAAAAAGCCTGTCAGTATTTAGTTCAGCACTGCTTTTTTGGAATATGCTGATCAATCCGGAAATTTTTTTTATCACATCAACATTTGAAGCGACACTTTTAGTAACTGCCCAGAACTTTTCGATAATAGAACCTTTGAATATCTCCGGCTCGGAAAATGTTTCCATTTCAAGTGAATCAAGAACCTTTTTTACAGATTCATTGATAGTTTCAAGTGCGGAAAGGTCATCAGTATCAAGATAGATGTCTACGGGAACATACCTTTCCATAGGGACATCATCCAGTTTTTTGTCCATTGATTCCAGATATGATTCTCTTGCTGTTTCTTTCTTGATCACTTTTGTCTCTTCGATAATAAATCCTTTGCTTTCATTGTCCTTTTTCATAATGCCTCCTTTAGGTGCAATATAATATTATGTAGTACAAAGTTAATATATTCAACAAAATTAATATATTAAACAATATAATGATTTTATTTTTGTTTTATTTAATTTTAAAGGTATTATTACTAATGAAAGAGGGGGATGATGTGATAAAAAAAAACTCTATATTATTTTTAGGATTATTCTTAACAATTCTGTTTGTTCTCCTGTCATTCTGCAGTAATAACGATCTGGAGTCTGATGGAGATCCGGTTCTGTCTTCTATCACGCCATCTTCTAAAGCAGTCAACATGCCTCAATTTATCCTGACTGCGACCGGAAGCGGATTTCATGAAAACGCAAAAATATTTTTTAATAATAGTGAAATGGTAACTACATTTATCAGTGAAACTGAATTAAAGTGTGCAATACCTGCAAACAGCCTTGATCTGACAGATCTCCAGAATAAAGATTCATCCATGAAGCTCTCTTTAAGGGAAATCCCGGTTCAGGTTAAAAACGGGGGAGGGAATAATTCAGGAACTACAAACTTTTCAATTAAAGATAACAACTCCTTTATACTTCCCGTTAAACTTACCGAAGGGAATACAACTTCTTTTAATCCGTCAATTACAATTGATCCTGACGGGAACATATTCATTATATATGAGAGATATGAACTTGCAGACGATAATTGTTTTGTTTCTATTATAAGATCAGAAGATGGTGGCAAAGTGTGGAGCGATCCGGTTGATATATTTGAATCAGATGAGAGGATCTACAATCCGGCAATAACATCAGGTCCGGATGGCGTTATCTATACTACCTTTTACAATGCAAATCTATATTTTTCCTTTTCTGATGATTCCGGAGAAACCTGGAGCGATCCGAATGAGATCAGTTTCAGCACACCTACTCCTATAGAATCAAAGATCTTGACTGATAGTGATGGAAATATAAATATAGTCTGGCTACTGCCTTCATATTCTCAGAATACATCAATCTACTATATGAGATCTGAAGATGGAGGTGTTACTTTTTCGACTGCGATCAATATTTCAGTGGAAAAGGATAATTTCAACATAGTCTATGGCCTTAGCCTTGCAGTAGATGGATCAGGTGTATATACAGGCTGGACTGCGTGGCCGTTAGGAGGAAGCAGATATAGTCATGTTTATTTCAACTACTCCAATGATAATGGATCTACATGGAATTCTGAGGATAAATATTTCGGAGTATGTTCAGCGTCGGATATTTCTGCAGATGGAGGATCTAATGTTTATTTTGTACTCTCAAGTTCTTATCTTCCATTTCAAAACCGGATCGGTTTATTCATGTCAACAGATTCCGGTGTCAGC
>JAGLQR010000312.1 GCA_023136725.1 Candidatus Aminicenantota bacterium | reverse complement strand
GATCCGTGGGTAACAAAAAATTTCAGAATTGTTGATCTTCTTATCCATAATTCAGGCCTCCCGCGGCATGACATGGTTTGGTATGGTTCCGACAGGTCCCGTGAAGAATTAATTAAAGGACTTAAATATTTGAAGAATAATGAAGGGCTCAGAACTGCATTTCAGTATCAGAATCTTATGTTTATGACCGCAGGTTACCTTTCCGGTCAGGTGAAAAATTCAACATGGGAGAAACTGGTTAAGGAATATATTTTCACCCCTGTTGAAATGGAGGGCTCAAATTTTTCTATTGAAGAATCGGAAAAGACCGGCAATTACGCTCTCCCTTATGTGGAGAAGGATGGAAAAATTATCAAGATCCCGTTCTACAGAGAAATGGAGGGGATAGGTCCCGCGGGTTCTATTAATTCTAATATATACGATATGCTCAAATGGGTAAAACTCCAACTGGATAAAGGGATATGGAAAGAGAAAGAGGTTATAAGTAAAAAAAATCTTAAAAAGATACATACACCCCATATTGTTGCAGGGGAAACAATTGTCCAGATATTCGAAAAATTTCCTGAAATTTCCTATCCTGCTTATGGCCTTGGCTGGTTCATCAACCATTACAGAGGAACTAATCTTATCCATCATGGTGGAAATATTGATGGATTCTCAGCACTTGTTACATTCATGCCCGACATAAAGTCCGGAGTAGTAATATTGACAAACAAAGGAAGTAATCTTCTTACTTATGCGACTGTTTTCCATATTTATGACAAGCTCAGGGGACTCAAACAGATCGACTGGAACGGAAGATTCAAAAAGGTATTAGAAGAGAGAAAGAAGGGTAAAGCAGAGAAAGCGGAAGAAGCGAAAAAAAATAAAAAAGTGGATGATGGACCTCATGATCCTTACAATTTGCTTTCAGGGAAATATATAAATCCAGCCTATGGAGAGGTAGTGATCTCTCAGAAGGATGAAAAATTATACATTAAATTTCATAATTTCGAATCTTCCATGAAGCATAACGGGGGAAATGAGTTTCAAACCGAAGCGAGTGCTATGGCAGGAATGACAATTAAATTCATAAAAAACAGTGATGGGACGATCACCGGTATTTTAGCCCCCCTCGAAACAAGTGTTGATAACATAATCTTTACAAAAAAATAATACGTAATTCAAGTTTGTGTGGCTTTTTTCACACTCTCTCCAGGATTGGTGACTCTGCCGTGATTACTTTTGGAGTTAAGGAATTTACAAATATCATTCATTTGTTCGTTCACCACGACGTGTCTGACCGGGTATTATTCAGCGGCATTAAAAAGCCAACTCGCATGCTTCTAAAGAAGCATACTCAGACAGTAGCTTTTTTCCTTCGGAACATCGCCGCTTCGGTAAAACCGGTTCCCAGCCACTCTGTTTCGTTCCCTCACAAAAAGAATGATATTTGGTTATGTGTTTCAAAAGGGGCATATATTTAAATTAGTGTTACATTTTAGTGAAAATATCTGAGTTGGGAGTGGAAATATAATTGCTTGTAATTAATGGTTTAACAATTCCCAGGAGGATTATATGAAGCGGGTTATACAATTATTGTTGATTTTTTTATTTTCAGGGATGTCTATTCTAACTATCACGGGCAATGATGTCAGGGAAGATATCAGCGAAAGATATATAGGTAAGAAAGAATCAGAAAAAAAAGATATCATTATTCAGGGAGTTAAATTTTCAGAAAGAATTCTCTCTATTAAGGTCAATAACTTTGTAATGAAGAAAACCGGAGAGAAAATGTCAGGAAACATGGCTGTTAATGTTGTTATCAAGAATGATAGAGGCGAGTTTATATTTGAAAAAGAGAAACATTTATTCCCGGATAATAAAGAAATTGACATTCTATTTGATCTTAGAAATCTCATTGTCGGGAAATATGATGTCCTCGTAGATGTGAATGATATTAATTCAGGAAGGTCTGCATTTAAATATACCCGGATCAAAGCTAAAAAAAATGATAAGGCGAAAGTTCAGGCAGCAGTTCCAATATTACCGGTGAGTGAGAAAAATAAAAATGTTGAGAAAGATAATGATCGTATCGCTCTTAAGAAAATCCTTTACGAATCTGCATTATATTGCTCAAAGCTTAAAAGCTCAGCATTTCATTTTTTTTGTACTGAAAAGATCGTATCTTCAGGAAATGAGATAGTACTCTCGAAGTATAAATACAGAAGAGTGAACCGGAGAAAGTTCAGCAATAAATATTTTTTTGATTACCAGTTAATAAATGACAGCTCCGGTGTCAGGGAGCAAAGGAGAATAATTTCCAAGAGGGGAAAAGCAGATGACGAAGATATTCATCAGATGCCGATCTCTTTCCTGAGTGAAAAAGTTGTTTTTGCACCTTCAATGATTCTGGGTGAAGAAGGGCAAAAGAAATTCAGCTTTAAACTGAATGGACTTAAGAGAGAGGGCGGGAATGAATTTGCTGTTATTGAAGCGATTCCCCTGAAACCTGAAAAAGTGTTTTTTAAAAATGCTTTGATATATGTTGATTCTGCAAATTATTCCATCAGAAAAATAATTGTAACTCCACGTTATATCAGAGGATACAAAAGTTTGATGAGAACAGCTTTTTATTATAAGTCCAGGCTCTTCCTTGATTGCAAAATAGAGTTCAATAAAGAGTATAAAGGGTTGTGGTTCCCAACCTATATTACAATTCGTGAAATATACAAGGGTGGGCGTTTTGTTATTCAAAATATGGGTACAACCGGCTGGGAGA
>JAGLQR010000311.1 GCA_023136725.1 Candidatus Aminicenantota bacterium | reverse complement strand
CCTTTTCCCGTTGAACTTATTCCCAGCGCATAAAACCCAAGTCCTCTTTCATCAAAATGGACCGTTTTTTCTGCCTTTTCACACTCAGCCGCAGATATGGTGAGTGGAGTTGATCTGGACCCCGGAGCAATGCAGAAACGATTTGCACCATTTCTGACAAGTTCTTCAATAATGAGTCCTGCCCAAAGATAATTTATGTTCGGAATTTTTTCAATTTTCATATTTTAATATTGTTTTGTATTTTTTTATTTTTAAATCTATTTCTTCCCATTCCCTTTCCGGATCTGACCCCTTTACGATCCCCGCACCTGAATATACATATATTTTCTCACTATTAATAAGTATTGACCTTATACCTACATAATAATCTGAAATATCTTTTCCGGCAAATCCCACTATTCCCGCATACCACCCTCTCGAGAATTGTTCCTCTTTTTGAAGTATCTCAAGACATTTTTTCAGTGGAAGTCCCGAAACAGCCGGTGTAGGAAATAATTTGTCCAGGATCTCTCCATCGGTAATGCCCTTTTTCAATTTCCCGCTGATCCTTCTGTACAAATGCTGCAGATTGGAAAGCTTCAGAAGTACCCTCTCTGATATCGCAACCGGCTCACAAACAGGATCGATCTTGTTAACAATATCATTTGTAACAAAATCATGTTCCAATTTATCTTTTTTTGAATCCAGAAGTTGATCCCCATACAATTTGTCTTTGGCTTCATCACTCCCTCTTTTTGTTGTTCCTGCAACTGATTCAGTGGTAAGTAATTCCCCGTCCCTATAAAAAAGCCTTTCCGGAGTTGATCCTGCAAAAAAATCTTCTCCGTTAAATGTTAACAAAAAATGGGCGGCAAAATCTCCGGATCTTTTAAGATCGGACACAACTTTAAATGGATCAACATTTCCTGAATTGCTCAATTCCATACGCCTTGCAGCCACAATTTTCTCAATTTCCCCTCTTTTTATCTTCTCCAGATAAGAGGATGTCGTGGCTATCCACCCCTCCTTGTCAGGAGTATATTTAATAAAACTGCATTTTCCTGCTTTCTCATAGTTTTCAGGAACCGAAAGGGTAATACTCTTCACCTCATTTATAACCCGGTTTACTTCATCTCCTATTAGTTCTGAATTTAATATATTAATTGCAAAATATGCCCTGTTATCCCTTTTTATATATTCAAACCTGGGAAGGATGAACTTGAAGTTCCCGAAAGGTTCCCACTCACTCCCTGCTGGAATATCTTTGCAGAACGAAACGCCGCCATAAAATCTGATCCCATCCGAGAGATTATCGTTTAGTCTTTTAAAATATGAAGTCAGATCTTCACCGGAATCCGGAGTAATTTGATAAGAACATCCTGCAGCAGCAACCAAGGGTTCTCCTCTGCCGCGAGGTTCAAAATAAATTTTTTCCCTGTTTGGCTGAACTTTAAGCCACATTAATGGATCAACATTTTCTGTTCTGAATTCAAACCGGGAAAATCCCCTCTCCGGCTTTCCTTTTGTTATGTTCTTATTGATATTCTTCAGAATTATATTTTTCAGTTCTGAAAAAGGGACCGGTTTCTTATCCATTTGTTTTGATCCCCCTGTAGATTGTTACAACTCCCATTGTCAAAGGAAATTTTTCACATTCGGTAAACCCTGCCTCTTCCATTAATTTAATAAACTTATCTCCATATGGAAATACCTCTATTGTCTTATTCAGATACCTGTAAGCCTCTACATCACCGGAAATGAGTTTGCCGATAACCGGAAGAAAATATCTGAGATAGAAAAGATGAACACTTTTTAAGAACCTGTTCTCCGGTAATGAAAATTCCAGGATCAGTGCTCTTCCGTCTTTTGCAAGTGTCCTGCGGATATCCCGTAGAGCAATCACAGGGTCTGATATATTTCTTATACCGAAAGCCATCGTTGCAATGTCAAAACTTCCGGTTTTTACGGGGATTGAATTTGCATCTCCAAGGATAAACTCAACATCACCACTTTTTCCCCTTTTAACACTTTTCCTGACTGCATGTGACAGCATGTTAAAAGACATATCTACACCAACTGCTTTATTAAACCCGCCTGAATGTTTGATGAGGCTGAACAAAACATCACCTGTCCCTGTAGCTAGGTCAAGCAGCATTCCGTCTCCTTTCCTTCCGGTAAGACTTGAAAGTTTCTTTCTCCAGTGGAAATCGAATCCGAGTGAAAGAAGATGATTAAGAAGATCATATTTTTTATAGATCCGGTCAAAGATCTTCCATGCACTTTTTTTTTCTTCTATATATTTACCGTGATCAATATCCATTTAAATTAAGAACGATAATATCATATGAAAATTTCTAATTCAACTGAAACTAATGCCCTGCAGGTCACTTTGACATCGGGAAAGCATAAATCTATAATCCCTCTATAAAACAATGAAAACTATTATTGAATTGAGAAAGGAAATTGACAGGATAGATAAAGATATTGTCATGCTTTTAATTGAGAGAATGGACATTTCAAGGGATATTGGAGGGAGCAAAGAGAAGATAACTGATAAATCGCGTGAAATGCAGGTAATATTGAATGCACTGAATACATCCGGAGAAAAACTTGACGCGACTTTCCTTCGAGAACTTTATGAACTTATCATTGCAGAGAGCAAAAGAGTTCAGGTCTGATGAACAAAAAAAGCCAAAAGGATCAAAATATTTGCAGCTAAGATTGGTGTATTCATTCTATTGGTAATCTCTTTTTTATATTTGAAAATAATTTATTACCGATACTTTC
>JAGLQR010000310.1 GCA_023136725.1 Candidatus Aminicenantota bacterium | reverse complement strand
ATAAGGAATTTTCTCTCAATTTCCTTTCCCATAATTACTCCTATTTGAGATAAAAATCATTTGGAAGATGTTCCATTCCTATGACTCTTTTTATTGCTATAAGATAGTTTACATTTTCATATTCGTCAAGTGAGATCATACTCTTTGCTTTAAGAATGTCATCTATATTTACTGATTCAATGTTCACGGTTTGTAAATGTGCTCCATTAATATAAACATCCCCGATCTCTGCTATACAATTATTAATAGTAAATGCGAATCTTCTTTTAAATACTCTTACTGCGGTCAATTCCTTGTGGGAAATAATTATTTCCTGCAGAAACTGATCAAGTGTATATTGATCCCTATCCAGTTCAGGCATTGAAATTCCGAAAGCAGGAAACACTTCGCTTGAAATGATTGATTTGTCCATAGGGAAACTACCTTTCATTCTTGGATTCCATTGTTCAAGTCCCTTTTCTTCTTTTACAAATACTTTAATATCCATCAAACCATCTCTTATCTTTGTATTGTTCTCATTATTCGCAGTGGACATGATATATATTTCAGAACTTTCACGTATATTCTCAACTTTGGATAGTCTTCTCATCTTCTGTTCTACTATACCAAAGCCCTGTCCAAAGGTTCTGAATTCAAATCTCGGCTTTATCTCTGTCATTTTAAACTCCTATTGTGATTATAAATCCGAACCGGTTATTTACCGGTTCGGATATAAAATTTTTGGTTAATACTGAAATTTAGAAGGTTACAAGCATCCTTACTGCAAAAACAGAATAATCGAATCCTGCTTCAGGAACTTCCCAGTCGCCGTCTGCATCAGCATATTTGTCATGATCAACTTTTGTATAGTTGAACATGATCTTGTAATTAGGGTTCAGATACCAGCTAAGTCCTAATGTTAAGTTTTTACCTTCGCCGCCCTCAATATCATTTTCGAGGTCGTTCAGGTCAAGCCAACTGTATCTTGCAAGAAGTTCAACAGCACCCTTCTTTTTCTTAGGTATAACTCTTCCGAATTCACCCTGATCTGCATAATAAGGCATAGAGTCACCTGTCAGGAAGAAACTTACAAAAACATATCCTCCGCTGAGTCCATAATTCGGTTCTCCACTGTCTGCAAGTCTGGCAACATTTACTTTGATGTATTCACCCTGAAGATGAAAAGAACCTAATTGCAGCACTGATTCAAGTCCGATCATTCCGCTATGGTCAATATCACTTACTTTACCGGTGCTTAAGAATCTGATCTTAGAGATCTTTGATTCATCATAACCTCTGAAACGCATCTTCTCTGTAAATGCATCAGTTGTCTGGTAGGCATATGCTACACCAAGGTGAAAAATTTTATTATCCTTATAGAGAGGTGCAAATGTAGCTCTTCCGACTAGGCTGTATCCTTCATCTGAATTTTCACCTTCTTTCTCATCAATATCCCCAGGTTCCTGACCAAAAATACCACCGGCTACCTGCCAGTTCTTTCCCCACTTGTACATGCCAATACCTATCCTTCTTCCCGGAGGAAAAGCATTTGGCAGTGCTCTTTCAATAAATGAAACATATCTTGATGATGTAACCTCTTCAAGACTGAAAGGTGATCTGAAATTTCCAACTTTAAAGATGAAATTGTTCTTTTTGTAACCCATATAAGCATCTTTAATGTCAACTTCATTTCCAGCAAAATCAAAATCGATCTCTGCTATAAAGTTAGTCCATAATGTTGCTTTAAGAGCAAATCTCATCCTTCTGATTTCACTACCACTGTGAAGATCTATTACGTCTTCATCTTCAGAATACATTGCTGCATCCAGGTAGAGTCTTGCATCAAGCTGATATGAAAATTTCCCATCTTGTGAACCAAACTTAAGAATTCCGTCATCAGTGGTAATCTTTCCATCTTCAGCATTTAATGCGGTAAAACTGAATAAAACAAATAAAACCATGAAAAAACTTAATAGATTTTTTTTCATTAGTTCCTCCTTTTTTTAAATAAAAATCGTATGGTATCCCTGATTCATAAACAATAGGGGGAATCCCCAATAATCTTGTGGGTGAATACCATTACATAAGCAGGATTTATTTGAATTAATGGTCGCGGAAAAAGTTTATAGCAAATTGTCTAAGCTCCGAAGCATTCTTTAAATTTATTTTTTTTTTGATCCTTGAATAGTAAGTCTCAATAGTTTTTACACTGACAAAAAGTTCATCAGCGATCTGATGAGGCTTGAGCCCTTTCCCGATAAGCCTGAAAGCCTCGAATTCTCTGTCACTGAGTTTTTCAATATGAGATTGTGTCGTTTTGCTAAGATTCCCTGAAAGTTGGATCAGCATTTTTTCAGAGATCTCAGCACTAAGATAGATTTTGCCTGAGAGTACTTTCCTGATCGCTTCAACAACAGTCGAAGAAGGCTCATGCTTTTGCAGATATCCCATTGCACCTGCCTTTATTGCCCTTTCGGCATAGAATTTTTCGGGATGCATTGAGAGGATCAATATAGGAATATTGCTGAAGTTCCTGTTTATCTCTTTTGTTAATTCGAGCCCGTTCATCCCTTTTAATGATATATCAACTATTGCAAGATCTGGTTTGATCTTTGACAGAATTTTTAGAGCTTCCTGTCCGCTTTCAGCTTCCGCAATCACAAAAAGGTCATTCTGATTATTTATTATCTGAGTTATCCCTTCACGCATTATGGGATGGTCATCAACAATAAGAATAAATTTTTTTTTTTTTATTCATGTTTTCTATTTACTAAAAATTCGCAAACTAT
>JAGLQR010000031.1 GCA_023136725.1 Candidatus Aminicenantota bacterium | reverse complement strand
AAATAAAAAATCTGCACTACGGATGTGATAACAGGGATGCTGCTGAGATCGGATTTGACGATAAATTCATTTATGATGTTATAAGGGGAGTTTCAGACGATCAAAAAGTGAATTCTGTCCAGGAACACAAGGGGAAGTGCCTCATATTATTCGAAATGTGGGAAGAGAAAAAAGATAAAGTTCAGTATTGAACTCAACCCCCGATTTCGGGGAACCTGCTTATCAAAACTCTCAATAATTTATTAATGTATACATCTGTTATTCTTACCCGTTTTTCGTTATTTCCTCTCACATAGAACCAGAATGATGATAGCCTGCTTAGTGCCTTGAACAATTTGTGATAACTCTCCGGAACAGGTTTATCAGCTTGTCGGATCAACTCGGTTATCTCATTGATCGCACTTCTCATTTGCCCCCTGAAGTACCACAGATTGATTTTTTTTTCTCTTCGCATTTCCTCGAATTCTCTCTCCATGGCATTAATAACATCTTCCTCCTTCATAAGCTCAGACTGGAATGCAACAAGTCTTTTGAATTCATTAAAATGATCTGAATTCAGATCACGTTTCCGATCATCATCAGGAAGGTCATCTATGATCCTTACAAGATATTGTAAAAGTTTTTTGCTGGCACGATACCTGTTCCTTTTTCTGAAAAATTCCGTAGTACTCTTATCGAGAAGATTCTCTTTATCTCTTTTTAGAACAAATTTTCTGAGACTATCTTCCACCATGGTCTCAAGATAATATGCTATCTCGGTTTTTAATTTCGTGATCTCTTTTTCACTAGGAAGGGTTTCAGATTCGGTCTCTTCACCGATATTCAATCTGCTTATTCCATTGCCATCCATTTCCATTATGAAATATATAGTATGTTAAATTTTTTATGTCAATGCCGGGGGCATCGTTTCGACTCCCCATCCGGTCCACTTGAATTTATCGGATTTTTGTAATAATATAAGCCTTAAACTCAATATCATTATACTTGAAATAAATGGTATGAAATCTATTGATAGATATGGAGGTTTGGACAAATGTTAAGATCAATGAGAAAAGACTTCAAAAAATACTCATGGACCCTGTGGCTGGTTATTATTGTATTCCTACTCGGGTTTTCTTTTACAGATATTTTCACTGGAGGAAGCGCCAGTGAAACTATTGTAGCAAAAGTTGGAGAGGAAGAGATAAGTGTAGAGCAATACCAGAAGCGTCTGTTCCAGGTTCTTGACAATTACAAGAATCAGATGAAAGGCAATTTTAACAAAGAATTGATCACCCAGATGAGAGTACCAGAGCAGATACTTCAGAATATGATCAATTCAGAAATAATCCAGAATGAAGCAAAAAAACTGAGCCTTCGCGCAACTAAAAGTGAATTAAAGAAAATGATAGTAAACTTCCCTGCTTTTCAGAGAGAAGGGAAGTTTGTCGGGATCAGTGAATATAAAAGATATCTTGCCATTTTCAGAACCAATGCCAAAGACTTTGAAGCAGACCTCAAAAAAGATATTGTAAATGACAAACTAAAAGAAATAGTAACAGCTTCAATGATCGTCGATAATACCACACTCATGGAGATTTACAGGAAAGAGAATGATTCTGCTGAAGTGGACTATGTGAAACTTAAGATAAACTCAAAAAAATCAGATTTTTCAACTTCTGAACAGGAATTACAGAATTATTTTGAAAAAAACAAGAAGAGTTTCAAAACCCAGGAAAAAAGGAAAGGGAATATCATTGTATTGAAATATGACGATTTTAAAAAGGATCTTAAACTAAGTGAAGCCGATTTTCATGAATATTTCAGGCAGAACAAAGAACAATTCCAGATTCCCGAAAAAACCAGAATATACAGGTTGTTCATTAACTATACAGAAGAAAGCAGGGAAGACATATTGAAAAGGATGGAAGACCTGAAAATCACTCTCAATACAGAGAACTTCGAATCTTTTTCACGTCTCCACTCAACGGATATTAAAAAAGAGAACGGCGGAGACTGGGGATATTCAGAGTGGAAAAGTTTTACATCCCAGGAACAAAGCATAATCAAATCACTGAAACAAAGTGAAATTTCGGACCCGGTTGATACCCTATCCGGATTTGCAATACTTTTTGCAAAAGAGAAGACAAGTGAGATGCAGGAACCTTATGAGACTGCAAAACCGAAGATAAAGAACATTATGGAAAGAGAAGAGTTACGAAATATGGTAATAGCAAAACTCGATAAAGCATATGCTAAGGTTAAGGGGACAGACGATTTGTCAGCAGTTAGAGAAGATAAATTTGTATCGATCATTGAAACCGGATATCTGACAAGTGGCGAAGCAATAAAAGATGTGGAGCAATTCGGATATCTTTCAAGAAAATTCTTTAATATGAATGAAAAAGATATAAGTTATCCGGTCGAATTTATGGATGGTATAGCAATTGTTCAACTCACTTCAGTCAAAGAACCCGAAAATGAATTATTTGAAAATGTGAAGGAGAAGGTAAAGGAACTTGTGATCTCAGACAAACAGATTGTGGATGCTATCAGTAAATCTGAATCATTCTCATCCTCTCTCAATAGCCTTTCAAATAAAGACCATATTGAGACCTATCTTAAAAAATATGACATGAAACTTGAAAGCATTAATTATAAACGGGGAAATGAGCTTGCTGACCTCGGGAAATATGAAGAACTTGACACCATTATCTTCAATAGTGAAGAAGGAAAGTTCTCAAAACCGTTAAGAATTGGAGATAATATTGCAATTATCCGTGCCAAAACAATAAAGGTTTCATCTGAAGCAGATTTCAATAGAGAAAAAACCCAGTTTTACAAGAAAAAACTTGAAGAGATAAAAAACAATTATTTTATTTCCTATATAATGGGCAAGAGAACAAAATATCAGATTGGGATCAACCAGGAACTTTACGATAAGATCAGGGAGTCAGTTGTTGCCCGTTTTAATTAGGAGGCTCAGATGGAAAAAGAGAAAATAGCCCAAGCAATAGATATTCTCAAAGAATTAGATATTGATATGTGGATGGTAGTTGAGAAAGAATCTGAACTTCTGGCAGATCCTGTTATGGATTTTGTCATCGGCACCGGCGTTACCTGGCTTTCATTTTTTATTTTCACAAAATCAGGTGAAAAGTATGCAATTGTAGGTAATCTTGATAAAGAGAAAATAGAAAGTCTTGATCTGTTTGACAAAGTTATACCATATACAAATTCACCAAAAGAAAGTCTTTTTGAGATCATTGGAGAAAAGAACCCATCAAAGATCGCACTTAACTACTCAGTTGACTCTCCATCTGCAGACGGACTTACATATGGGAAGTATCTAAAACTCCAATCCCTTTTTGAGGGTACGGATTATATGAACCGTGTTGTTTCAGCTGAAGAATTAATATCGAGATTAAGAGGAAGAAAGTCAGATGAGGAAATAAGAAGAACAGAAAAAGCCATAGACATCACACTAGACATTTATGATAAAGTTACTGAATTTGTAAAACCAGGTATGACAGAAAAAGAGATAGCAGCTTTTATAACAAGTGAACGTGAAAAACTCGGACTTGAACCATCCTGGGAAGCGGAAATGAATCCATCAGTTTTTACCGGGCCTCAGGATACAGGAGCTCATTCAGGGCCCACTGACAGAAAAGTAGAAAGGGGGCAAGTTTTCAATATTGACTCCGGAGTGATCTTTGAAAAATATTGTTCCGACCTTCAACGAACATGGTATGTATTAAAAGAGGGAGAAACAGAGGCTCCAGCCGTTGTTATGAACGGATTTGATACAATTGTTAAATCCATACAATTATCATTCGATGCAATAAAACCCGGTGTTAAAGGTATCGAAATAGATACGATCGCAAGAGACTATATCGTTTCCCGTGGATATACTGAATATCCCCATGCTCTAGGACATCAGGTCGGCCGGACTGCTCATGACGGAAGTGCTCTTCTTGCTCCTTCCTGGGAAAGGTATGGAAAACTCCCCTATCTTGAACTTGAAGAGGGTCAGATATTTACAATTGAACCAAGGTTATATATGAAAGATCATGGAGTAGTAACAATTGAGGAAATGCTTGTAATTACAGCCGAAGGAGCACGGTGGCTTTCCGCACCACAAAAAGATATTTACCTTATAAGATAACAGGCCCATCCTTTATTCCGAAAGTACAACAAAATGAGAAGATCTCCTAAACCTGACTGGCTCAGGATAAAAATTCCGGCTGGCGAAGATCTTTTTAAATTAAAAAAAGATCTCACTTCCAGAGGGCTTCATACAATCTGTCAGGATGCAAAATGCCCGAATATGAGTGAATGCTGGAATAAAAACCATGCAACATTTTTAACACTTGGAAATATATGCTCACGAAATTGTGGTTTCTGCTCAGTTGAAACCGGGCAATGTGAAGAGCCGGACAAGCATGAACCGGAAAAAATATCAGAAATGGTAAAAATAATGGGACTGAAATATGTAGTAATAACTTCAGTAACCAGAGATGATCTGAGTGATGGTGGTTCAGCACATTATAAAAAGATCCTGGATAAACTTAAGCGGGAATTCCCCGACCTGAAAGTAGAGGTCCTGATCCCGGATTTCAAGGGAGATCAAAAAGCTATTGAGACAGTTCTTCAGGGAAATCCGGATGTTCTTAATCACAATATAGAAACTGTTCGGGAACTATATAAATCAGTTAATCGAAAAGAGGAAAACTATAAAATATCTCTTTCTGTCCTCAAATATTCAAGTTCAAGAAAATTTATAACTAAATCAGGGATAATGGTTGGAATGGGTGAAACCACCGGACAGCTCAGAGAACTTTTCAGTGTACTTCTTGAAAACGGTGTTGACATTCTGACTATCGGACAATACCTTCAACCAACACCTGAAAATATTAAAGTAAAAGAGTATATAACTCCGGAAAAGTTTCTTGAACTTAAGGAGATGGCTGAAACGATGGGGTTCCGGGCTGTTGAATCAGGCCCATTTGTCAGAAGCTCGTATAATGCATCAGCACTCTATTCAAAAGTCAGTGGGGGTTCGTGAAATATCTGCCTGATTGTAAAATCTGTTAAACTCTTGAATAACTCTCCCGAAACAAGTATACTAATTTAGATGAAATTCGGAGAAGTCCGGGGAAAAGGCAGATAATGAGATATCTTATTTTCAGTGATATTCACAGTAATCTTGAAGCTTTCGAGAAATTACTATCTCTGAAGATTACTGATTCAATTGATAAATTTCTGTTTCTCGGGGACCTCGTGGGATATGGAGCCGATCCGAACGATACAATTTCTCTCTTCAGAAGTATGAATAATACTTTTGCAATAAGGGGAAACCATGACAAGGTTATCTCCAATCTGGAATCATCCTCACTTTTTAATCCGGTGGCTGCTTTTTCGGCGGAATGGAGCAAAGTAAAACTATCCGATGAAAATAAAAAATTTCTAAAAGAATTGAAAAAAGGCCCTGTTATAGTTGACCACTTTCTTACAATTTGCCATGGCTCAACTTTTGATGAGGATTATTATGTTTTCTCTGTATTTGAGGCTGTAGAATCTTTAAAGTTTATGAAGACATCGATAGGATTTTTTGGTCATACACATTTCCCTGTTATTTATTTTCAGAGGAACAACAAACTTAATGCTATTCCGCTGAATTCAGACAAGAAGATAAAGCTTGACCCAAATACCAGATATCTTATAAACCCCGGATCAATTGGCCAACCGAGGGACAAAAACCCCCGGTCAAGTTTCATAATATACGATTCAGACAAAAGAGAGATTGTATTTTCCAGATATGAGTATAATGTTAAAAAAACACAAAAAAAGATCAGGGCTGCCGGGCTTCCGGAACTACTTGCCAGCCGCCTTGAATCAGGGGTATAAACAGGTGATAAGATGTCCGATAAAGATAATTTAATTTCAAAAATAGAAAATACGAAGAGTGGTATTCTGCAGGAACTTGAAGAATTAAAAAAACTTTCCTCTTCCCTCGGAGGCGGTGAAACGATTGAGAACCTTTATACATTCGTAAAAAAAATATCATCCTCTGTTAACCAGATCAACCTGATATCCAACCTTCTGAGGGGGATAAATCTCTTCTGCAGCAGGGCAGCTATCTTCCTGCTCCGGGATGATAAACTGGTCGGATGGGGCGGATCCGGAATTATGGATGGGGTATCTCCGATGAAGGATAGTGACCTTAAAAAAATATTCTTTTCATTATCCGCTGATACTGTTTTTAAAGATGTGCTTGAACATAAAAGCCCCTACAGCGGAGATCCGCAAAAACATAAAGATAATCATCTTATTTACAGCCGCTTTGGAAATATTACACCAGATTCTATACTTGTGATACCATTTTTTGTAAAAGGGAAACCTCAGGCTGTGGTTTATGCTGATGCTTTATCAGGTGACAGTTTAGGTATTAAAGAGATCGAAATAATTTCAATTGTGGGCGAGATGAGCCTTGATCTACTCCCTATCCGTCAGCGGATCATTGCTAAAGTAAAAACCCAGGAATATGAGGGCGAACCCCAAGCAAAATCTGATTCATTCGAGAAAGTAGTTGTTTCTGCTGAATCTAAACCCATCGAGATTAAAGAAAGCGATCCGGAGCGACTAGCCAGAGTAATTGTAAATGATATGATCCTTTACAATAAACAGCAGGTTGAAGACGCCAGAAAGGCTAAACGGGTTTATGAAGAACTAAAGGGGACCATACTACAATCCAAGGAGCTCTATCTGAGCAAACACAAAAACCTGAGACCATTTGAGGTTCAACTGGTAGAAACTCTGGCCGACGGGGACAGGGAAGCCTTGAACGGGTATAATTTTGAGACTATTTAAGAAAGATAAGTGGTTGCAGTATATCTTTGAATTAGAACTAATCTTAATTGTATCAATTGTTCTCTCATTCTTGATCACAATCATGCTTGGTAACAATGAGAAAATCCAAGATATCAGAGGAGAAAATAATTCAGGGATACTGGAAAAATACAGGATATTCTCAACGATCATTAATCTGAAACCTGATGTCAGATATAAATCTGATGATACTCCTGAAAATGGTGATGATTTTGTTAATAATTTCCTGACCTTAAGAACTCTTAATTCAGAACTAAAGGAAAAAAGTTACGGCATAATAGATGACTTTATAAAAAACTTTAAAGCTGAGGATAACTATCTTAAAACCGAAAAAGAAAAGCTTCATCTGAAAAATCTCTTCATAAAAAAAAGATATGCGGGATACATTAGTAAATACAATAATAGAAATTTCGGCTTTGATTATGACGTAATGCTATTGAAATCATATCTGAATCTGAAAGATGAAAAAGGATCTTTCGAGGTTTTTAAAAACCTTTATATTTCACGCAGTGCAAAAGAGATCAGAAAACATATTTCCGAAAAAGATATAACCGGATTAATGAACAGGATTGACCAGTCTTTTTGGAACCGGAAACTGGAAATTATGATGAAAAATAACAGATTATCGGATTTCCGGAATATCAGTAAATATATTAAAGACAGGCACCTTGTAAATTTCATATCTGCTGAGATCTCATATTCAAAAAAGAGATATTCGGGTTCAAAAAAATTGTTATCACGGATAAGATCTGCAAGGTTTACTGCCGGAAAGGAGAAACTCCTTCTTAAGATGAGAATAAGGGATGATGATTTCTCAAATATTGATCAGACTCTTGAAAAGATCATGTCTGATAAAGATATATACAAACAGCTTCTTCTTGATATTGCATCTCTTTTCCTTATAAAAGGTGAAACCGATCTGTCGATCGAGTATTTTACAAGATACATTTCAGTTATTAGAGCAAATGGGAATAATTATAATGAAAATTACTGGAGAGCTTTATGGATCACGGCCTGGCTGAAGATCAAATCCGGAGATGATAAAGGTGCCATTGACCTTTTCCATGAAGGGAGCCGTTCCCCTGTATTATCATACCGGATTGCAAACTCATTCTGGGTCTCCTTTATAAAAGGTGAGATGTTTCCGGGGATCAGTGAATTCCCATTCACCTATTATTATGCCCGCTTCTCTCAGGTAAGGGATGAAGGAAAAAGATTAAACCTATCAAATTTTAAAAAACTATTTAACAAAAAAAGTACTGCTCCATTTCTTGATATAACAGAAAATATTAAAAAATTATTAAAGTCCGGACTTTCGGCAGAGGCATTAGAGTATATCTCATGGATAAAGGATAATGAAGAACTGCCGGTTGAAGATATGAATTCTGTAAAACTTATTGAGACACTGATCTATCTCAAACTTGGAGACCATTACCATACTTTCATTTCATTTAGAAATAATTTTAATGATTACTCCAAAATAATACTTCCGAACTTTCTGAAAGAAATATATCTCCCATTGAGATATGAAGAAATTATTGATAAATATAGTTCTGAATACAATGTAAGCAAAGAATTGATTCTTGCATTGATCAACAGAGAAAGTATGTTCCGGCCAAATATCATATCCCCGGCAAAAGCAAAAGGCCTTATGCAGATTATAGATAGAACTGCTGCACTGACTGCCAGAAAAGTGAACATAAGATTGAGACGAAATGATATTTATAAGCCGGAGGTGAATATCAGACTGGGAGTGGCCCATCTGAAAGAGCTTCTTGACAAATATGAAGGAAAAACATATCTTGCTCTGGCCGCATATAATGCAGGTCCCCACAGAGTTAAACAATGGCTGGAAGATTTTGGAGATTTTGATGAAGAAAAATTTATAGAAATGATACCATTTTCAGAAACACGGAATTATGTAAAGAATATCCTGAGAAATTATTTTTACTATAAATATTATTATAACCCGGATGAGTGGGATAATATAAAGATCTAACAAATCAGGAAAAAGAAATGACGGAAAACAAAAAGAATGTAGCAATTATTTTTGGCGGGAAGTCTGCTGAGCATGAAGTTTCGATCCGTTCAGCCAGTGCAATTTACAAAAATATCGACAGGAACCTTTTTAACACATCTCTTATATATATTGACCGTGATGGAAGATGGTCCCTTATTAGAGAGGAGAATATTGGGAATCCCGAAACGGATACTGCTGAGAAGGGAAGTTTTCTCCCATGGGGAAAAAACAGCATAATCTCAAATGATGTTGACATTTATTTCCCGGTTTTGCATGGCCCGAATGGAGAGGACGGCAGGGTCCAGGGGATATTTGAAATGTCAGGTGTGCCCTTTGCAGGAGCCGGATCTTTGTCTTCGAATCTTGCAATGGATAAAGTAGTGTCTAAGATCCTTTTTGAACAGGCGGGACTTTCTATTCCAAAATACAAGGTGTATACAGAAAATGATCCTGATCTCATAATCAATGAGGTTGAAAGTTCTTTCGGTTATCCATGTTTTATCAAACCTTGTGCTCTCGGTTCATCCGTTGGTATATCCAAAGCTGTAAATGTGAGAGATCTGGTCAAAGGAATAAATGAAGCATTCAAATATGATATAAAAATAATAATCGAAGAAGAAATTGCGGGAATAGAATATGAAGTTTCGGTAAAAGGTAACAATGATCCTGTAGCATCCAGGGCAGGTTCATTTATCCCCTCCAAAGATTTTTATGACTATGAAGATAAATACATTCTCGGAAAAACTGAATTCCAGATTCCTGCCGAGTTGCCGGCTGATAAAGAAGATGGACTCAGAAAGGCTGCTTTAACTGCATACAAGGCGCTCTTCCTGAATGGATTCTCCAGAGTAGATTTTTTCATTGAGGAGAAAACAGGACGGATCATTATAAATGAGATAAATACAATTCCCGGATTTACCGAGATTAGTATGTTTCCAAAATTATGGACAATAGATGGATTATCCTTTAGATCACTGATAACAGAGCTTATCAATCTCGGTTTTGAACATTCTGAAAAAATATTTTCAAGGTTAAATAAACCTGAATAAAGCATGATTATTCTTTCACTTGATTACGGAGTTAAAAGAATAGGTGTTGCCATTGGGAATTCCGAACTTAGGACATCAACTCCAATAAACCCTGTAAAGAACAATAATAAAGAATCACTTATGGCAAAATTAAAAGAAATAATTTATGAGTATGAAGTAACATTTGTAGTTCTTGGCTACCCGTTGAACATGAACGGTTCTGAGAGCCTTATGTCAAAAAAAGTCAATAAATTTAAAAATCTCCTCATAACGGCAACAGGGTTGGAAGTAAAACTCATTGATGAGCGGCTTACAAGTTTTGAGGCGGAAGAGATGCTGAAAAATTCCAGAGGAGACATCCGGAAAAGCAAAAACCTCATTGATTCTGTATCAGCCCATATTATTTTAACTGAATATATGGAGACAATATGAAAAAAATTCTATTAATTTTCCTGTTAATACTTACAGCAATCCTGATATTTACGGGGTATGATTTTTATAGAAAATCAACATCTCCATATAAAGGATTCGACGGGTCAATCAAAATAGAAATACCCGGAGGTTCCACTGTAACAGA
>JAGLQR010000309.1 GCA_023136725.1 Candidatus Aminicenantota bacterium | reverse complement strand
GCAATATTCCCCAACAACATTTCAAATGCACCTATCCTTGCTGCTGTTATTGATACAATCAGCTCGGGGAATGAGGTTACAAAAGCCAGGAATATCACACCTACAAAGGAATCTGTCCAGCCCATCTTCGTTGCGAGCTCTTTTCCTACAATGGGAAGATAAAAACCGACTGCAATAATAATTATAGCGGAAATGGAAAATGATATTACAGCTCGTTTAAGATTTTCCTCTCTGTAATTTGTTCCTGCTTTCTCAGCTTTTCGGTTTTTAAATATCTGGTATAAAAAAATTATATACATTGCAAATATCAGGATAGATGAAATTCCTACATTGAGGATCCTAATCCTGAAACTGATCAAAAGTGAAGATGTGAACATGAGTATCAGCATGAAACTGAAAATCAGAGGAAGAAGATCACTCCTTGAATTATGTCTGAATAAACCATTTTTCCTGAATATTATCTGTACAAGTGCAATTATCGTAATGTTAAAAATACAGCTCCCGACTATCTGGCCCAGAGATATCTCCGGGGATTTCACGATCGAAGCGGCTGATATACCGGTAAATAACTCAGGAAATGATGTCACCATGGAAATGAAAATAACTCCCATGAATGCTCTTCCCCACCCTTTTTTCTCGGCGATTATATCAGAACTTTTTGTTATTCTGGATCCGAATATATAAACCAGGATTAGTAACAGGAAAAACTTTGTCCAGACAAGAATCATCTGTTATATTCCCCATTTCAGCTTTTCGCTTAACAATCTGAAATAATTTAATTCATCTGATATAACCATTTTCAATTTCATCTCATATGTTTTGACACTTACGACATCATTGATACTCATGGGGATCACTTTCTGCCCGTCCAGCGTAATAACAACATTATCCGAATCAGAAGAGAGAGTAACCTTAATTTCCGAAGAATCCGGTACAACAAAAGGTCTGAATGTGAGAGAATGAGGGCAGATCGGTGTGATCACTACTCCATTGACCTCAGGTGCAAGTATCGGGCCTCCTGCAGAGAGAGAATATGCTGTGGATCCGGTGGGTGTTGATACGATCAATCCGTCAGCCCGTATTTCAGATACTTCAACCTGATCAATTTCCAGCCGGAGCTTTATAATTCTGGCTATATCGCCCTTACTGAATACAACATCATTCAATGATAGAGAGGTTTCATTTTTAAAACTTACTTCAAGAAGTTTTCTTTCAGATATTCTGAATTCACCTTTTACAAGACTCTGGACAGATGAATAAATTTTATCTTTCTTCAACTCTGTAAGAAAGCCGAGAGTCCCCAGATTGAATCCTGCAATCGGAACCTGAGCCTTAACAGCTGATTCTGCCACTGACAAAAAAGTTCCATCTCCGCCGATTAGTATAACCAAGTCACATAAGCCACTGACATCCTCTCTCTTAACCTTCTCCTTTCGCCCCAGCATATCAGCTGCGATATCTTCAAGGATACAGGTAGCCCCGAATTCTTCAATTGCGGATACAGCCTCCTCAAGATATTTTTTTACATCTTCATGAGGTTTTGTTATCAACCCGATTTTTTTATTTTTTAATTCCATTTTTGATGATTTTATCATCTATTGATCCGTTTTTCCCGTATTTCATATAAAAAAAATATTCCAGATTACCTTTTCTTCCCTGAATTCCGGAAGAAGTGAAATCCATTAATGAATAACCTGCTTCCTCTGCTTTATGCTTTACATCGAGAAGTATCTCAATTCTTTTACTTTCACTTTTTATTACTCCCCCTTTTTCTGAATCCATTTTACTGACTTCGAACTGGGGTTTTATCAAAGAAATTATACTAACCTGGCCAAAGGCCCTGAGAGCTTCCAGTATTTTAATAACGGAAATGAATGAAACATCTATTGTGAAAAGTCCGGGCTCAAATTCAACATCATCTGTTTTAATATATCGGGCGTTTTTTTTCAGAAGTGAAACCCTTTTATCATTTCTTAATTTATAATCGACCTGGTTTATATTTACATCTACGCCAAGAACCCTGTCGGCTCCATTCTGAAGCAGCAGGTCGGTAAACCCGCCATTTGAGATCCCGATATCAACAATATTTTTACCTTTAACCGAAAAGTTGAAATCTTCCAGAGCTTTTTTCAGTTTATATGCTCCCCTGGAAACATATTCAAAATTCTTTCTTATGATTATTTCATCATCAATTGAGACATTATGGTCCTTTTTATAGACTACATTGCCGTTAACCAGAACTTCTCCTGCCATGATAAAGGGGATTGCATCTTCAATGGTATTAAACTCACCTCTCCTTACAAGTTCATTATCCAGTCTGGACTTCTTTGGCATTTGCTTCATTCAAAATCAGGAATATTGAATCGCCTGTTAAGATAGTTTATTCTGAATTTCAATACAATTTCAGGTTTTTTCATAGGTGCAGGCAAATTTCCCATAAAAATTTCTGTTTTAATATTCATTTCATCATCATCCTCGTATTTACTTATAAGCTTGTCATAGATACTTTTTAACATCCCCGCCCTGTTTTCTTCAGAAGCATCTTTTAACATCCTGAATTCATCCTCCATTTCTTTTATGCTTTCAGGGAAATTTTCAAAGAATTTTTTATGTTTATCATCAGGACCGGAGGTTTTATCTACCCAGTCGGTGTTTATATTTAAATCTAATTTATAAGAAAGATTCTTTCTTACCTCATACGAAAAATTCATGAAGCTATCAATCTGTTTCCCCCTGGATTCCCGCCTTTTACATACTTTATCTATAGAT
>JAGLQR010000308.1 GCA_023136725.1 Candidatus Aminicenantota bacterium | reverse complement strand
ATATCATTAAATATTTGATGCCATTCTTCTTTAGGGACCAGATTCATCACGAGTGAATTGGTTGGAATCGGTTTTTTTATTTTCTGGCCGGCAGCAGGTTTAATGATCCCGTAACTCCTTTTGCTTTTGACCAGAATGGATTTCCCGTCAGATGAGACGATATAATTGCTTACCCCTGAGATTATCTTTTCCATTTTTCTCTTTTTGATATCATAGAACATAAGTGAAGGATCTTTGTCACTACTGCCTGAATTCGGCCATTTAACATAGATTATCTTCCCTTTAAGAGAAAATAGCCTCCCCATATTCCCTGCTTTCGGAGGAAGTATCTCCATGCGGGATTCAATATCATCAAGATCTATAATTACAGATATTTCAGCTTTTTTCTTATCTTTCTTCTTATCGTTCTTTTTTTCTGAGTCCGCTTTCTTACCGGATGGTTTATAAGAATCATTCTCTGTATATAGAAGAGATTTTGCTCCTTTCGTCAGGCTTATTACAGCCATCTGGCTTGAGTTCGGGTATACCCATGTCCCGTCACCAAGGGATGAATAAACAGCTTTCATACTTCTGTTTGTCATGCAGTATATATACTTCCCATCCTCACTGAAAATCGGATTATAGTCGAAGAAAAAACCGCTGGTAACCTGATTTAATTTTTTGTCTGCCAGATTATAAACAAACACTGCATTATTAGTATTGTCCATTCCAAGTTCAAATGTGATCCATTTCGAATCAGGTGACCAGGATATCAGATAATAGTATCTCCCTCCATGTCCAACATTCCACTTAGTATGAGCAACACTTGTTGTTTTACCGGAATCAAGATCAACAACGTATATTTTATTGGTTTCATCAATAAAAGCTATATTTTTATTATCAGGAGACCAGAATAATCTATATCCATATCCTTTCTCCCTTTTCGTGAGTTGTTTTACTTTCCCGGAAAGATCTTTAAGATAGATCTCATATTCACCCGAAGAATCACTCCAGTAAGCAATATTTTTCCCGTCAGGGGACCATGAAGGATTATGCTCCCAGGTACCGCTTGTTTTCGTAAGGTTTTTTACAAAACCTTTTTCTGCCGGGACATCAAACAACTCTCCTCTCGCTTCAAAAATAATCCGTTTAGCATCGGGAGAAACGGTCATATTTGTAATCTTCTTCCCCACATTCTTTTTCTTTGTCATCTCAGTCGAAAGATCACTGATAACATTAACTTTAATTTGCTTATACTCATCATTTGTCAGGTCCATTAAATATAACCCGCCAGCAAACTCAAAAACTATCTCATTGTTCCCTGCAGACATGTAAGTAATGTCATAATCCGCAAATGTAGTTACCTGTTTAAATTCTTTATTCTTAACATTATATTTCCAGACGTTATGCCTCATGTGCAAGCCACGATCGGAAAGAAAATATATATAGTTCCCCGACCAGGCAGGTTTCCCTTCTGTCGCTTCGGTCTTTGTAATATTTACTGCTTTATTATCTTTCAAATTGAAAACTATAATATCTGATGCAAGCCCTCCCCTATACCTTTTAAAGGGGTAATTTTCTGTTATTTTTGTTATATAAGCGAGCTTATTACCATCAGGAGAAAAAGTACCCAATTCACCATAAGGAATTTTCATCTTAGCCGGGATTCCCCCATTCTTGTCAACAAGATAGAATTGTCCAAGACGGCGTATACCATTTTCCCGTGCTGATCTGAATAAGATCCTCTTCCCGTCAGGATGCCAGTCTATCATCCTGTCCGCATATGAGTTATAGGTAACTCTGACAGGTATACCACCCGTTACAGCTATCACATATATATCACTATTCCCATTATAGGATGCAGTGTATCCGATATGTTTCCCGTCAGGAGAAAATTTCGGCCATGACTCTTCACCGGGGGAATGTGTTACCTGAACAGCTGTTCCTCCACTTTTCTGCATCAGCCAGATATCGCCTCCATATACAAAAGTTATCTGTGTATCAGAAACATCCATATACCTCATTAATTTTGCATTGATCTTTCCTTCTGCAGTACCGAAAAGGAAAAGCATGCAAATCACCAGAAAAATTACTTTAATTTTCATAAATGAATCTCCTTTGACATAATGTAATAAATTAATTACGTGTTAAATATAAAAATGTTTAATATTGCCTAAGAGATCAAGTCTTGATTTGACCCCTTTCAAAGCCTGCATGTAAACTTGAATAAAACTTTTACTAGTAAAATAGAATTATTTTTTTTACTTTATTTTTCTCAATGTATTAAGAGCTATTTCGGCCATCTTTGTCTGAAATTCAGCAAACTCATCAGGTGAATGTTTAACCTTTAAAAATTCTGCAGTTTCACTGAAGATTTTACTCTCAGTTTCTAAAATATCCCGGAGAAATCCACTTCCATCCTTGTTTACAAGTTTTGAAATATTCAAATAGTTTTTCTTAAATCCCTCTGAGAAAGGATGGATAATTTTCTTTATCCTCAATGATTCTTCACAGATCGGAGCGGTTTCCCCCATATGTAATTGAACAGGGGATGACTTTGCCTCAACCCAGACCGGGACTGCTATCGATGTTATCGGTTCACCCAGAACTACCCATAATGTAGCAATAGAATTCAGATCACCTTTCTTTTTGCCTGTTATTATAACAGCAGCAGCAGTGCTGGGACGGTTAATACAATTCTTTGAATGGATCCAGAGCGGGCTGGTTGAAGGCTGTGCTTTCAGATCGATCAGCGAAGGGTGCTTTACAAGAGGATTCCCTATATCACGTG
>JAGLQR010000307.1 GCA_023136725.1 Candidatus Aminicenantota bacterium | reverse complement strand
AGATCCTGAACAGGCTTAACCGGCAACATTATTTTTATCTCCTTTATTTCTGAAAGGGCTGAAGATAATTTATTATAATTATAAAATAGAGCTGTGAAGATCTTTTTATTTAAAAACTTTCCGGATATATCCGGAAAAATAAAATAGTATTCTCCATTATTAACTAATATTTGCTGAATTTCCGTTTTTTTCAATAATCGGCCCCTCTTAATGAAATTAACCGATGTATTTACTTTTTTCCCGGGGGAAGCGGATATATCCCTTTCAGAATAATAAAAATATATTTTTTTTATCCTGGAAATATCCAATAAGGTCTTATTATCCTTTAAAAATTCAGGGAATTTCCATTGGAACTTAAGATTATCTCCACTTTGTACAACACTGAGATCTTTTACTTTTGCAGGAAAGATCTGAGGGTCCAATTTAAGAGGACCTCTTTTCCCACAGCTGTTCAGGACGATAAAAGAAAAAATAAGCAGTATTAACGAAATTTTTGATATGATTTTTGTGTTCATTTTATACCTCTTACAAAATATCAAAGAATATATTTGCTTAAATCTGTATCTTCTGCAATATCCTTTACTTTATCAATGACATATTGTTTGTCAATTTTCACCTTTCCCGCACCAACATCAGAGGCCTCGAAAGATATATCCTCCATCACTTTCTCCATTATGGTATGAAGTCGTCTTGCCCCTATATTCTCAGCAGTAGAATTCAGGTCTTCAGCGATCTGGGCAATCTCATGAATTGAATCATCGGTAAATTCTATCTCAATTCCTTCAGTCCCGATAAGTGCGGTATATTGTTTAGTGAGAGCATTTTTAGGTTCATTAAGAATCTTGACAAAATCATCTTTTGAAAGTGAATCAAGTTCGACTCTGATCGGAAATCTACCTTGAAGTTCCGGGATAAGGTCAGAAGGTTTTGTGACATGGAATGCACCCGCGCCAATGAACAGAATATGGTCAGTTTTAACCATTCCGTGTCTGGTATTAACTGTAGTGCCCTCGATTATTGGTAACAGATCTCTCTGAACCCCTTCACGTGAAACCATTGGACCTCCGCCGCCACCGCTTCCTTCACGTCCGGCTATCTTGTCTATCTCATCCAGAAATACTATACCCATTTGCTCAGTTCTATCAATTGCGATCTTTGATACTTCATCCATATCCAGAAGCCTGTTCTGTTCCTCATTAAAAAAATATTCATAAGCCTCTTTTATGGTCATCTTTCTCTTTTTGGACTTTCCTCCACCAAACATATTGGGCATCATTTCGCCAATCGAAATTCCAATCTCTTCAACTCCGGAAGATGAGAATATCTCGAAAGGTGTAGATCCACCGGATTTAACTGTTATTTCAACTACTCTTTCATCAAGTTTACCGTCTTCAAATAATTTTTTCAGTTTTTCCCTTGTTTGATCCTGGCTCTCAGTTTCAATGTTCAATTCAGATGCAGGGCCCTTTATTTTTTTCGGGGGAGGGAGCAGAATAGAGAGTATTTTTTCTTCAGCATTTTTTCTTGCTTTTTCTTTATTCTGAGCCATTTTTTCAACTTTTACGAGATCAATTGAAATTCTTATCAGATCCCTTATTATTGATTCCACATCTCTTCCTACATAACCGACTTCGGTGAATTTGGATGCCTCTATTTTAATGAATGGTGAACTTGTCAGTTTTGAAAGGCGTCTTGCGATCTCTGTTTTCCCGACACCTGTAGGGCCTATCATTAATATATTTTTAGGTATAATATCTTCAGCGATATCCTGTGGCAATTGTTTCCTTCTATATCTGTTCCTTAGTGCAATTGAAACAGATTTTTTTGCATTTTTCTGTCCGATTATGTATATATCAAGGCTTTTAACAATTTCCTTGGGTGTAAGGCTCATCTTACTTTTTTCATTTTCAATGGACATCATAACTCCTCTATTGTGAATTTAGAATTAGTATAGATACACAGATCAGAAGCTATCAGAAGTGAATTTTCCACAATATCTTTTGCGCCGAGCTCCGAATATCTTTTTAACGCTATTGCAGCTGATTGAGCGTAAGGGCCGCCTGATCCGATAGCAAGTATATCTTCATCAGGTTCGATAATATCTCCTGAACCGGAAAGGATAAATAGCTTTTCCTTGTCAGCAACTATCAGCATTGCTTCCAGTCGCCTCAGGATCTTATCGGTTCTCCATTCTTTTGATAACTCTATTGATGCCCGTGAAAGATTTCCATTGTATTCCTCAAGCTTCCCTTCAAATCTCTGAAAAAGAGAAAAAGCATCTGATGTAGAACCTGCAAATCCCGCAAGAACACTTCCGTTGTAAAGCCTTCTTATTTTTTTTGCTCCGTGTTTAAGAACGGTATTGCCAAAAGATACCTGGCCATCTGCCCCGATCACAACTTTATCTTTGTGTTTTATACATATTACTGTAGTACTTTTTATCTGATTTTTCATAGAATAATTCTATTATCTTTTCCGATCTTAGTCAAATTGAGCAATTATAGATGTAGATGATTTATTATCAACTAAGTCCTGAAAGTATTAATACAGATGTTATATTTCCTCTTTAATTATGTTAATATAATTTAAGAATAAAAGAGAGAAAAAACAGATGCCTTTTACAGATATAGTCGGGAATAACAAAATAAAGCATATTTTAAAAAACTATCTGGATAAAGAAAGAATTCCATATAGTATGATTTTTTCAGGTCCCCAAAGTGCAAATCTGTCAGATTTAGCTCTGGGCTTCGCTAAATCTGTGAATTGTGAAAGGG
>JAGLQR010000306.1 GCA_023136725.1 Candidatus Aminicenantota bacterium | reverse complement strand
AGTGAGGTTGTAAAATTCCTTAAAACTTTTATCACTCCATTCAGAGAACTCTTCTCCTGACCCTTCCAATTTACATCTGAATTTTGTTTTATCTTCGGCTTCATAGAAAGTAGAGGAATATTCAAACTTTATGTTCCTGCAGTCTGGAGAGAACAAAAAAGATGACTCAGCATCCTCTTCATTTATCTCCAGGCCATTATAGATGATTTTGTCCCCGTTAATTGTCATACGTCGAAGTAGAGGATGTGTTCCTTCCTGATACTTTTTTTCATATTGTGTGTCAAATTTTATAATTCCTTCGATAGTACCGAACCAGATAACATTCCCATTCCGGAGGATTGAATTCACCTGCCTCTCTGGCATTCTTAAAAATATTTTTCCATCAATATCATAAGTCCCCTTGCTGTTTTTTTCAGCTGAATAATTCCTGTTCGCTGAATGTATCCACAGCTTTCCGGAATTATCTTCATGGATATAAAAAATGCCGGTTGATCCATCGCTAAACTTATTTCCCAGAATGTCATCAGGTTCAAATCTCTTTTCCGATTCTATAAATTTGTACAGCCCTTTTGCAGTAGCAAATACTGCTTTCCCATTTATGAGAAATACATGAGTTTCATTCCCGGGAAGCCCGTCATTGATATAATAATTTTTGTGATCTGTTATTTCTCCATTCTCCCCGGGAACCAGTCTGAATACGCCATTAGTAGGCGATCCCGCCCAGAGAATCCCTTCTCTATCTTCCACCAGGGATCGAATTTCTGTATTAATCCCGGGGACAGGTATGAGAGCAATAGAATTATTGATGATATCCAGGCGACTGACACCATCAATAGTACCAGCCCAGATGTTTTCGGTGTAATTCCTACTTCGGAATAATTTATATATCCTCACTGAAGATTCTCTATTAAGTTTGTTGTCCTCCAGAGTATATAATCCTGATGATGATGTAAAAATCAGCTTTCCATTTAGATCCATAATATCCCAGCAGGATGCTTCCACACCTTCAATTTTTCTAAATGAGTTCTTATTGTATCTAAATAAACCTGTGCTTGTTCCTACATAAATTGAATTGCCTGATTTTTTTATGGACAATACCATTCCGGTTAGTTTCATCCTGCTGTCCATCACACGAAATGGAGAACTATACTCAATTTTACTTATTCCTACGTTCAAACCAACCCATATATTTCTTTCTTTATCCTCAAACAAAATTTTAATATTATCGTTATTCATACCGGATTTTTTATCCAGTAGACTGATTCGGTTTCCTAACCTGTTTATGATAAAAACTCCCTTTTTTGTTCCGATTGCATATTCGCCTGATGAAAGCCGGATCCCGCTATAGGGTATATGGGTGGAGAATAATTCATCTGCTTCCGTTTCAAATTTGATGAATGATTCTCCGGAAGATATAAATAATCCCTCTTTCTTTGTAATTATCAGGAGTCTGTCATCTTCATATGGCAGAACTGAATTGATCTTATTATTCCCGAATCTGTCTCCGCCCGGAACCGGGACTATTTTGCCTCCCTCAATCTTTTTCAAACCATCATTTCTCAAATGAATATAGAGATCATCCCTGCATTTATAAACTCCTCTGCAGGCCAATCCCTTTTTCCATACTGTCAGTTTCTTCCCGTCCCACTTGAAGATCTTCGGGGAGGCCCAGAAATACAGGTCTTCTCCTGACCCGACTATTCTCCAAATATTCCCGAATCCCTGATCTTCCTTTTTCAATTGTCCTGTTAGCGATACATATTCTGGTTTTTCCCTGAGTGGAAAGGAAATATAACCTATCTCATCATTTCCACCGATGAAAAGAGTTCCGGCATTGTCAAATGCCATTGATCTGACTGTCCAATTGGGAATTTCAATAGTCCGCCATTCAGAACCGTCATATTCGAGGAGTCCGCCATGGTTACCTACATAAATTATCCCTCTCTTATCCTGCTTTATACACCAGTTTTGAGGCTGCAGATTATACTCGGCAAGTGAATAATTGCGGAAAAACGGGAAACCTGATTCAACAGAATGCAGAGGTGCAGACAAATACAGAATATAAATGATTAAAAATAATCTTTTTAATATGGTTATCCTTCCCACTGATTATCTCCAATCTATAAAATATAGTTAAAACTGAAAATTATTTCAATACTCAACTAAAGAACTGATATCTTTATGTAGGGGCCAGGTTTTGTATTATGACATTTTAAATAAAGTAATATCAGAAGAAAGATAGGGCGTTAATTCCTCAACTATAGAATTAATAAATATATATATTTCTTTTATGAATGGTACAATAATTGGAAGCAGGATGTAAAATTATAAAGGAGAATTTTAGATGTCTAAATTGAATATAATTGTTCCTCATAAGTTGTCAAGGGAGGAAGCAACTAAGAGGATAAAGGGATTGTTGGGTCAGATGAAGAGGGAATACGGGGATAATGTTAAGGATCTCAGAGAGGATTGGAGCGAAAATTCATGCCGGTTCAGTTTCTCGGTCATGGGTTCTTCTATTTCCGGAACCCTGGATATTCTGAGTGATGAAGTTCGTATAAATGGTGATCTTCCATTTGCTGCCAGTTTCTTTAAAAGTAAGATCGAGGAGACCATCAGAGAGAAAGCAGCAGAGCTGCTCCGTTAAAAAGCACAAATGCTACACCCGGGGATTCCGCCGCTGCCAGCAGGAAATGATCTAATTGTAGGGGGTCAGCTTCCATGTGAAAATTCCCCCTTTCTCATCCGTGTATGATCCCTGAAGGGTGGAACCGGA
>JAGLQR010000305.1 GCA_023136725.1 Candidatus Aminicenantota bacterium | reverse complement strand
TTAGAATATAATCTGCAGAAGAACCATACCTTTCATTAAGTTTTAAATAAACTGAATTTGTTTCTTTTATGACATCAAGAAATTTCTCTTCCATACCTGTGTTTTTTATATTCTCAGGTATTGTATTTCCATGCTCTACTTTGTAATCCCCTTGCAATAATGAAGCCATTCTGTGCCTCTTAAGCTGTGCAAAATTTGAAGCACTTACAAGTGCCTGGAATGTAATATCAGCAAACTCAAAATTTCTGGGTGGTGTATCAAAGAATTCCATATTTTTGAAAATATCTAAATAAATTCTTTCCTTCTCTTCATAAGTCATAGCAGATACAGAATCAAGTGCAGATGAGAACCTTACAGAGTTAAATATGCTGAGGAAGGAAGCGAGAATCTTTTCATCTCCATCCTTTTCATGCCCGATTATCTCCGGATCAGGGGACAATTTTGAAACGGAGTTATCTTTAAATTCAGGAAGAGACATTGAGCGCAGATCTTTCTCAAATTCTGATGATTCCGGGAAGAGAATTATTGAAGGAGCTACATTCTCGACCAGATTATATAATTTTTTCCCTGCTTCATTTACTTCATTTATATTACTCAATGAAAAATTTCTGAAAAGATGCTCAAGGTTTCTTGCATTAATGGTCATTCCGGCCTGGCCCAGAGTTGCAAGTGATAATATATATCTTGCATCTTCTTTTGCCCAACCTTCCAGCAGGCTTTTATTAGATTTTTCACCAGCCAGATCAGAAAATTTATTGAAAATATATTCCCTTAAAAGTTTAAATAAAGATTCATAAGTTTTATTCTGAAGTTCAATTATCTCAATAAAATCTTTTTTCAGGATTGTATCATCAAATTCTTCAGGGATTATATAGTCACCTTTTAATGTTACATAACGTTGGGATTTTTCTGTATAGGAAACAAGTCTGAACCTTTCAATACTTTCCAGGGCAAGCCTTGAAATCCCGATCAGGTCAAAATTGAACACAGCATGTTCTGCAACAGAATGATGTCCCATATCGAAAATTATCTTCTGATTTGATCTGCGGGCCTTCTCTACGTCCTTTCTGGCATCTTCTCTTAATTCAGTAACACTTTTTTTACTTCTGCTGATCCGGGCATATGCAGAACTGAAAATTTCCGGTGTTAATGATTTTCCGTTAACTTTTTGGAACTCCTCCATACTGTCTGTTTCAATATTAAATCCTGCAAGTTTAATATCCATTTATGCACCATTAAAGATGAATAAGACAGGAAGTGAAAAATTTTCTGGTGGATTTTGAAAATGATATCGAAATTGAATTTCAGATAAGGTCATGAGCCGAGATCGCCTGAATGACTTTGTGAGCACTCTCATCAATGGTTGAGTTATTCCATATTTCAATAACTTTCAGATTATCTTCCTTGACCGTTTCCATAAAAAGATCCTCTGTCTGTTTTATATAATCAATATTTCTTACTCTGAACTCACTATTCTGTTCCCTTTTCTCAAATTCTTTAAGATCTACTCTTACAAGGAATGCAAGATCATAACTCTCAATCCAGAATTTGTAGATGTTTTTGAGGAGTTCATTCTTCTCTTCCAGTTTTGCATTCATCTCCATATTCTGGAGAGAAGATTTCCAGAGTACCCAATGGTCAAGAATTGATCGGTCACTGAACATGAGATCATAATTCTTCTGCATTTCAATGTTTTCTTCATTTATCTGTGCTGTCATAAAGAAAAAATGGCTTATAAAACTAGACTTTATTTCATCATCAAACGGGTTTATTGAGTTTATATCATTAACTGAGGTTATTTTATATTTAAGTGAGAGAATCTTTTTCACTTCTGTCAGAAGTGATGTCTTTCCGCCACCATAAACTCCAGACAAAGATATTTTATTCATAGGTCGATTTTAATCAAAATCAGGGTTTATGTCAAATAAAAGTATATCCGGGATTCGGGGATTATAAAGATTCCGGATTATGTTTATCAGATGAAAATCAATTCCTGGGAGTTTTAAACCCGGAGAAGGAAATTTTAATAAGACATCTGATATAATATTTTTGTGAAAATAAAAAAAAAGGATTATTCCAATCCACTTCATAATGAATACGATCTTATTATAATCGGTGCCGGACCTGCAGGACTTATCGCTGCAATTGAGAGTAATGATAATAATGTTAGAATTATTGTTATTGAACAGAAATTCAAGCCTGCAATGAAGTTGAGGATCACAGGGAAAGGAAATTGTAATATTACAAATAATGCCGGGGTAGAAGAATTTATTGAGAATTTTGGAAGGAATGGAAAATTTTTAAGACAGAGTTTCAGCAAATTTTTCAATGAAGATCTGATAGGTTATTTTAACGAACTCGGTGTTGATTTTGAACTTGAGAGGGGAGGCAGGTATTATCCGAAAAGTGGAAAGGCTGAGACAATTGCAGACTCATTGTTGCACCGCCTTGATGATCTGAATATTGAAATTGTAACTAATTTTAAGGCGGAAAAAATAATTCTTAAAAAATCAGGTGAATTTGAGGTTGAACTATCTTATAAAGATCTCTCTGATGGTGAAATGAAGAGTAACTTAACACTAATAGCGGAGAGAATCCTTTTAGCCACAGGAGGAAGGTCATATCCCGGAACAGGATCTGATGGTTCGGGATATGCTCTTGCAGAGGGATTAGGGCATACTATTGTTCCAATTATCCCGGCATTGGTTCCATTAAAAGGAAAGGGAAATATCCCTGAAGAACTTAACGGCCTTAGTATCAGGAACTGCAGCGTAAAAGTATTCAGTGGTGATAAAAAAGTTGATGA
>JAGLQR010000304.1 GCA_023136725.1 Candidatus Aminicenantota bacterium | reverse complement strand
CGAGCCACATAACAAAAATTGTACCTGTTGTCATCGTAAGTATTGTAAGTAGCCTGAATCCCCATCCGGGGTTCAGAACAACAGGAAGACCGCTTGGATTCATTTTTTCAAGCATAACTGCAATACTGAAAGATTGAACAACAGCAATCAGAACAGTACCATACCTTGTATATTGAGTTATTTTTTTCTTACCGAGATCACCTTCTTTTGATATCCTCTCAAGATAGGGCCATACAACCTGCAATAATTGCAATATGATCGATGCACTAATATAGGGCATGATACCTATAGCAAAGATTGTCATCTTACTCATATTTCCACCGGAGAACATATCAATAAATCCGAAAAGTGAGCCCGCTTGCTGCTCAAAGAACTTAATCAGAGCTTCAATGTTGATTCCCGGAGTTACGATGTGAGCACCAACCCTGTAAACTGCAAGCAGCAGGAATGTAAAGAAAATCCTTTTCCTTAATTCAGGAATAATAAAAATATTTCTTAGAAATGTGATCAATTTTCCTCTCCTGTAAGGACTACAACCTCACCACCACTCTTCTCTATCTTTTCAATAGCAGTTTTTGAAAATTTATGTGCAGATACTTTCACTTTCCTACTAAGTTCACCATCTCCCAGGATCTTAAGTCTCAGTCTCTTATCTCTGATCATCCTGTTTTCAAGTAATACTTCAATATTCAGTTCATCAAGTCCGCTCTTGTCAATATCACCTACATTCACAACATTATAAGTAACCTTGAAAATGTTCGTAAATCCTCTTTTCGGGATCCTTCTTATAAGAGGCATCTGTCCACCCTCGAATCCCCGCTTTCTTGAATATCCACTTCTCGATTTCTGCCCGTTCATTCCCCTTCCGGCTGTTTTACCAAAACCTGAACCGGGGCCTCTTCCAATTCTCTTCCTTTTCTTTACTGAACCTTTAGCAGGTTTCAAGTTAGCCAGTGATATCATTTTGACACCTCCGTTACTTCCAGCAAGAAGTCTATTTTATTCACCATTCCCATTATCTCAGGGCTTTTCTCTTTAACAACTTCCGAATTGATCTTCCTCAAACCGAGACCTTTAACTACTAGTCTCTGTTTTTCAGTCCTACCGATAAGGCTTTTCCGAAGTGCAATTTTTATCATCGGGTATTTTTGCTTTTTCTTTACTGCCACAATTCCTCCTCACCAATCTCCCTTTTTGACATGATTGATTCAGCATCGTTCATCTCTTTCAGTCCGTTTATAGTTGCCTGTGCAACAGTAAGAACATTCTTACTGCGAATACTCTTTGTAAGGACATTTTTAATACCGGCCAGCTCCATTATGACACGTACAGAACCTCCGGCGATAACGCCTGTCCCTTCAGATGCAGGCCTGAGTACGACCCTGGCTGCACCAAACTTCCCGACTGAATAATATGGGAGAGAATTCTTAACAATGGGAATCTCAATAAGATTCTTTTTGGCATCAGCTACAGCTTTTTTTATAGCCAGGGGCACTTCCTTTGCTTTTCCCTTGCCAAGTCCGACCTTTCCATTCTTGTCACCTACAACCACAGCAGCAGAAAACCGCATGTTTTTCCCACCTTTTACAACCTTTGTAACTCTTCTGATTGAAATGACTTCTTCTTCAAATATTTCGATGTTTTCTAATTCTTCCACAATAATGCTCCTTAAAATTTAATTCCCTTTTCCCTGGCGGAATCGGCAAAAACTTTTACACGTCCGCTAAATGAATATATATTTCTGTCAAAAACAACTTCTTTGATCTTAAGCTTTTTCAGTCTATCGGCAATAACTTCACCCATTATTTTAGCAGCCTCTTTATCTTTAGTGCTTTTCAGTTTTGACTTCACTTCCTTTTCAAGAGTTGAAGCATGCGCAAGTACTTTTCCATTCACATCATCATATACCTGTGAATATAGATATTTATTGCTTCTAAAAATAATCAAACGGGGTTTTTTTGAATCCCCGGAGATCACTTTTCTAATTGTTTTTCTCAATCTGGTACTTCTTTTTTTCTTTACAATATATTTTGCCTTTATCATCTTATACTCCCGCTGTCTTTCTGACTTTCTTCCTCAGGTATTGTCCTTCAAGCCTTATACCCTTCAGTTTGTATGGTTCTACAGGCCTAATCTTCTGAATATTTGCACATACTTGTCCAAGTAGTTGTTTATCAATTGAGGACAAAACGAATTGCCCGGGATTTTCCTGCGTTGCAGTTATACCCTTGGGAAATTTAAATGAAACAGGATGTGAGTAACCAACCTGAAGATGTACAACGTCACCTTTAACTTCAGATCTCCAACCTTTACCTACGATTTCGATCTTCCTGGAATATCCTTTTGTAAGTCCCACAACAGCATTATTAACGAGGCTCCATACAAGGCCCTGATTGGCTTTAAAAAGATCATTTTCTCTTTCGACGAATATCTCATTTGATTCAATTTTCAATTTGATACCTTTTGCGATCTTAACACTAAGCTCTCCTTTGGAGTTTTTCAAAATGATCGAATCATCTTTTATCTCTGTTGTTATTGAACTTTCAAAATTTATTGGTTTAGAAGCTAGTCTGGACATTTTTCCTCCTACCAGATATGGAATAATATCTCACCACCGATATTATTCTTTTCACACTCTTTTCCGGTAAAAATACCCTTAGAGGTCGAAAGTACTGAAACACCCATTCCGCCAATAACCTTCGGGATACTGTCAACATTTGAATACACTCTTCTACCGGGTTTTGAGATTCTTTCCAGTCCTTCGATTACGTTGATCTTGCTACCGGGCCTGCTCTTCAGTTTAACAACAAGCTTGGATGGAA
>JAGLQR010000303.1 GCA_023136725.1 Candidatus Aminicenantota bacterium | reverse complement strand
CTTTGCTTCCTCTGAATCTTTTCTCAAAATCGGAATACTGATATGGTGATACCCGGGATTTGATATCATTTATTTCGTTAGTGTCACCTTTCTTTGCTCTCTGCCCGATAGATCCGGCAAGATTGTTAAGTGATATTTCAAGGTCACTGAAATTTTTCAGAAGTGTCTGAATATTGGAATACTTTGCATCAAGCTTGTCAATCTGTGACTGAAGAGAATTAAAAATGGTGTTATAGTGATTGTTGGACAAATTATCCCACTCACTGTCTTGTAACGTTATCAGTTCCTGTATTTTCTCACTGAAAAGGGAGAATTTCTCCTTTATATTATTTTTGTTTTTTTTAAAAACAGAAGAATTCCCGAGAAGTTCTCCAAGCTCACTTAAAATTCTATCTACTTCAGATTGTGCTTTTTTTCTTTTCTCGACAGATTCCTCAATTACCCTTCTCATTTTCTGATTTATCTTCTTTTTCCCCGGAGTCTTCACTATCATCTTTACTCAGTGAATTTTTAAAATTCTTTATTCCATCTCCGAGACCTTTACCCAGTTCCGGAAGTTTCTTTCCGCCGAAAAGCAATGCGACTATTAATACAATTAACAGAATTTCCCAAATTCCAAGACTTCCAAACATATTATCTCCTTTTCAGTCAATTTTAGTTGTTTCCATTTCTACTGTCAAGGTTATATTTGCGGGGGACGGTGCTTGACATTTTGACATTTTTTCTTTTCCTCAAAACAAATCATTTTTTTTATGTCTTCTTGAATAGAAATTTTGTTGTAATGTCCACGTTCCAAATATCATTGCGACATACTGCATAAAATGAAAATGTCAAAATGTCAAGCACCGTCCCCCATTCTTGAAATATTTTGTTGCCCTTTTCTGTTTTTCCGGTGTGATATATAATCCTAATAATGGATAAAAATAGCAAAAGGGCAGATGGTTCCTACTTGCCGGAATGGGTTACCGATGAGAATGAGGACACATTTGCAACAATAGTTAAAAGGGGAGTTATGGATTCAGGGAAAGGCCCGTTTAAAAGCAGGCCCGAAAAAAAGGGCGAACCATCTGTTGAAGAGTTTACTGCGGGAATTAAGGAAAACAATAAAACCCTTCTGGCAAGGGCGATTACACTTGTTGAAAGCAATTCAGCCTCTCATTATTCAAAAGGTAGAGAGATATTAAAAAAGATCGGCCCTGATCCGGGGAAATCTTTGAGGATAGGGATTACCGGGCCGCCTGGTGCTGGGAAGAGTACAATAATTGAAGAGATCGGGCTTGAATTATTGTCAAGAGGACATAGAGTCGCAATCCTTGCAGTCGATCCCAGCAGTTCTCTTACCGGAGGCAGCATCCTCGGTGATAAGACCCGGATGGAGAGATTAGCAAGAGAGGATAATTGCTTTATCAGGCCTTCTCCATCGGGCGGAACTCTCGGAGGGGTTACAAGGAAGAGTAGAGAGACAATATTTCTGTGTGAAGCAGCCGGCTATAATGTAATTCTTCTTGAGACAGTTGGTGTTGGGCAGAGCGAGATAACAGTCAGGTCGATGGTTGATTTTTTTACTCTGATACTGAATCCGGGCAGCGGGGATGAATTGCAGGGGATCAAAAGGGGAGTAATGGAACTTGCAGACCTGATAGTTGTGAATAAAGCTGATGGTAATAATTTGAAAAGAGCTAAAATGACAAGGGGAGAATATTCAAGGGCAATACACTATCTTCAACCATCAACGGAGGGGTGGGAGAGGGAAGTTATTGTTGCTTCAGCAATTGAAAGCAAAGGTATAAAAAAGATAGTTGAAATCGCGGAAAGTTTTGAAAATAACACCAGAGGAAGTGGTATATTCGACAGGAGGAGGAGAGATCAGGCATTCAATTGGACAATTTCTCTTGTTGAAAACTTTTTGAAGGATAATTTTTATTCAAGCAAAATTGTCCGGACCAGACTCGGGGAAATAAGAGAAAAAATTATTGATGGAAAAATGCTTCCGACAGATGGAGCTGAAGAACTTATAAAATCATATTTTAAAAGTTGATTAATTCGAATTTGTTGACATACAGAGAGTGTTAATATACTATTTTATTAAGGGAAAAAATGGACTCAGTGACAATAGTAATTATATTTATAGTTGCACTAATATTTTCAGTAGGATTCTTGTTGGTTGTAATAAGCCTGGTTCCGGCTTTGAATCAATTGAAGTCTCTTTTGTCAGATCTTGAAAAGACTTCCTACGAAGCAAGGAAACTTACCATAAAACTGCAGGATGTGAGTGAAAAAGTCGATGATGACCTGGCAAAGATCAATTCAATAATTAATACTACAAGAGAGTCTGTCGGTTCAGTTTCAAATTCACTTAAGTTTCTTAACAAGAATCTGTTAAAACAGTCGGCAGGATTTCTTGCTTTTATTCCTGCGCTGAAACTGGGGTGGAAGTTTATGAAAAAAAGGAAAGGAGGAAAGAAATGAGTAGTGATAATGGTGGAAGTTTTGTAAGTACATTGCTTGGATTTTTAACAGGAGCAGCATTGGGGGCAGGATTTGCACTTCTTTATGCACCCCAGACAGGTGAAGAAACAAGAAAGCAGATCAAAGAAGCGGCAGATAAGGCAACAGAAGAAGTAAAAGAGAATTATAAAAAGATCGAAAAGACTGCGCTGAAAAATTATGATAATGCAAAACTGGCAGTTGACAAAGGGATCGACCAGATGAAAGAGATGGTGGAAGATCTTAAAAAAAGTATAAAAACGGAAGTTAAGGCCGAAGTTAAGAAAGAAACAGCAAAAAAAGCTGCCAAATAACTGCTACTTTATTAGATCTAATATGCATATT
>JAGLQR010000302.1 GCA_023136725.1 Candidatus Aminicenantota bacterium | reverse complement strand
TTACTGCTACTCCGGGGATTGCTGATCCATCAGGCAGTACTACGGTTCCGTAGATGTCTGATTTTGAGCCCTGTGCGAATACCAGTCCGCTAAGAACTGTGATCGCTACGAGCAATGTGAATAGCTTTTTCATTTAAGCCTCCTTGTTAATGATCAGAAAAATACTTTTCTGTCACACAATATCATTCAGTTTCCTTTCCAGGAAAGAAAAATAAATATGGAGTTTTTGACATCAATCTTATATTGGTGAGAACCGGTTATAATAAACTGGGATATTACATATAAAGTCTTGATAAAATCATGAAAAAAAAATATCTGGTTGGATAATTCATATATCTGAAATATAACATCAAAAAATCGTAGCCGGAAGATTATCTGATTAGAGAAAAAATAATAATGAAACCTTTTACAAAAAATGAGAGTATATTCTCATGCAAATTGACATTACAAACCATATAATACTTTTATACGAAATTCAGTAAGGAGAAAATATGGAATTGATAAATATTCCCAATAACAAACTTAGTGTGAGGATCAATGATATCTGGTACAACAAATGGTTTTTGTTAACAAGCGGCGACTGGGAGACTCAGCACTTTAACACAATGACCGTTGCATGGGGATTCTTTGGAATAATGTGGAATAAGCCTGTTGCAGCAGTTGTTGTCCGTCCGGGAAGATATACTTTTGAATTTATTGAGAAGTATGAACATTTTACTCTTTCTGCTTTTGACAGGCAATACAGGGATGACCTTAATTTGCTGGGAACAAAATCCGGAAGGGATGGAGACAAAATATCCGAAACCAAACTCAATCCAACTCCATCCGTTATTGTCCCTTCTCCATCCTTTAAAGAAGCCGAACTTATCATAGAGTGCAAAAAAATATATTGGGACGATTTTAAACCGGAGCATTTTCTTGATTCTTTGATAGATAAGAACTATCCGAAAAAAGATTATCACAGAATCTATTTCGGAGAGACCCTGAAAATATCAGGTTTAAAAAAATACCATAGCTAAACTCATTTGCAATTGTTTTTAAGTAGATAGTTTATTATCAAGTATGATATGAAAATTTATTTTATCTGATAAAAATTATTTCACATTACAAACTGAGGATCATCTCATATTGCCCCAGGCCTGGAGAGATATTTAAACTTTTCATAAACTCTTTTATTGGTTTATATTCTACTATTGTATTAAGGACCTTGATCTCTTTATTTTTTGAATATTTCAATAATTCAGAAAAAAGTAGAGTAGCTAATTTCTGGTTTCTATGACTTTTTTCAATACAAAATTGCGGTATATCTCCGGTTTCCGGCTCAATAATTCCATATCCGATTATGTTCTTTTCAAAAGATATTCCGATTATTTTAAAATTGGATTCCTTTTTTTGTATCGATTCTATTGAATTCTGCCATGAAGGTGCAAAATCCCAAAAGCTTCTTAAAAGATCCCAATCCGGCTTTATATCATTCTGGAAACTATATGAATTTGGAAGTACGTTTTTTGTGAGTTTTATATCAGAAATTTTAGAAACAAAATAGTCAAATTCCCTGACTACTGAAAATCCTGCTTTTTTATAGAGATTATAAGCCTTAGTGTTTGATTTTATTACTTCAAGAAGATATTGTTTAACTCCATTATCCCTTAAAACCGGGAGAGATTCATTAAAAATCTTTGTTGCCAGTCCCTGTTTTCTATACTCTTTTATAATTCCTGTACCGGTATCATATGCAGTAGGCAGGCTGTCCCATATTCCTTTCCCATTTAGAGTGAGCCCTATAAGCTCACCCTCATCAAAAGCGCCAAAAGAAATATCCTCATTGTATCCACGCCTCTCGATCATATATTTCAATTGGGAAACTGAAAGTTCAAAAGGTTCAACATAATCTGCAAAAGCTCTTTTAAAACTATTGTGTATTATTTCAATACTTACGCCTGTTAATAGTTTTATCTCAATCACTAATTCCTCCGTTTTGGTCCTTTTCAAATATTACAGACTTGTCAAAAAGTGATTTCGGCTTCCCGGTTACTTTGAATCCTGCAGTATTAGCAATTTTAATAGTATTTTCAAAATCTTTTTTTGAAACATGAAATGGTGGTTCAATCATAAAAACTTGTCCATTTGGTTTAAGAATTGTTATTAATTCATTAAAAAATGCCTCCTGACTGGGAACTTCATGAACCATGTAAAACAATAGAATAAAATCGACATTTCCCAGCACTGCTATTTTATCTTCTTCACTTTTATGCAGTATTATGTATTCTTCCAGTTCAGTTCCCCGGATCTTGTCCCTTAATTTCTGAAGCATCCCCTCCTGCAGATCAGAAGCAATAACCCGGCCTGATTTACCAACCATCTTAGCTATATCAATAGTGAAAAACCCTGGTCCACAGCCCAGATCCAGAACTGTCATCCCCTTTTTAATATAAGGACTTAATATTTTCCGTGGATTTTGTATCCATCTCCGCAATTTACTATCAAGACTGTCAGAAATCTCCACCGGACATACACGATTTTTTCTGTTGTTCATATTACCTTTCTCCGTTCACAAATAACTCTCGTTTCTAACATTATATACGTTTTTTCAAATAATCAGGAGTGTTAAATCCTTTATTTGAAAATGAGAAATTATTCTCATGAATAATTTCATTCCTGAACATATACTTTATGTATTGAGGAGATATTGAATATGATGCGAATGTTTAGAATATCATTCTATATATTACTTGTTTTTTTCTTTTTCACTTGTTCTATTTCCGATGAGACAGACAACAATATTCCTGACATAGACATTACTCCATTACTCATTGATGATGGTTGGCAAATCTCC
>JAGLQR010000301.1 GCA_023136725.1 Candidatus Aminicenantota bacterium | reverse complement strand
TCAGCTGCATTTTCCTACTATGCCCTTGCAATGTCATTTATATGCATAGATCTCCTTTTATCAAGAAGCCTTTTTGCCCTGGAAGATACAACTTTCCCGGCAATATTCGAGATCATATCTATTTCATTTCATATCATTTTCGCAATATCATTTAAGAGTTCGGGAATTCATATAATTTCATTGGCTTTTCTTCTGAACAGGATAATCAAATCTATTCTATTGTATATAAGGTTCAGGCTAAAAACAGGATTTCATCTGAATATTGGATTTTTCACATTTAAGATCATCTCGTTTCTCCTGGTTAATATGGTTTTTGTTAGAATTTTAAAAAATTCCGTTCATTTTTTTCAGAATGGGGGGGCATTTACATTTCTGACTCTTGCTTTCATTTTTGCCTTATTATATTTTGCTGAACTCTATTTTTTCGGCATTCTTAAAGAGATAATAAAAATGTTCAGAAGTGATAAAGCTCAGATCTGATATTCCTTTTCCAGCAAAGAAAAAAATGTACCCAGGAGCGATGTTTCAGTAAAATGGATATTATTTCTAAGATTGTTGATAGTAGGCTTGATAGAATGGAAAAACTTCCTGTTTCCTGCAAAATACTGAAAACCAAAAGTCCCCAGCGCTTTAATGTTTCTCTGATAAGCTGTCAGGTAGATCTGTTCCAGTTCAAGATCTGATTTATCATTGAAAATTGTGAAGAAAATTTCTCGTGCTCCTGATTCCAGGTAAGAATCAAACACAAAAGAAACTGCATCATAGTATTTCGGGGCCAGCAATGAATCCTGGAAATCTATCAGATAAAGAGAATTTCCCTTTATAAAAATATTTCTTGAATGGAAATCTCTGTGTGCAAAGATCGTTTCTGTGCTTATCTTCTCTAATTTCTGCAATATCTCTTCCCGGAGCTCTTTCCCGCTCTTCCATGAAGGGATGAACCGGTTCACAAAATTATAGATAAAAAAATCGATCTCAAATCTCATCTTATCAAGATCCATTTTAAAGCCGGTTTTCCCGGGTGGAATATTTTTTAATTGTTCTAGAACTATCTGAATATCATTTTTTATTTCCAGAATTTTTTCTTCCGAAGCATCGGACAAATAATTCTGCAGGGATATATCACCAATATCTTCCTGCAATAGAATATTATCACCGATCTGATCCACTATCCCCGGAACATTAAGCCCGGCCTCCGTATAACTTTGAGTAAGAGCCCTGATCCTGTTGATCTCCTCAGAATTGTTTTCCGGGTATACCATGGCAATTATGGATTGATCCCCGGTGAATAACCTGAAGTAATTTCTTGTTGAAGCGTCCCCGGCAAGCCTGGATACCCTTTCTACCCCACTGACATTGTGTTTCAGATGATTTATTACCTCTTGATCAGTTTTTTCTTTCATATTCAAATACCAGAATATTCTCCTCCGGAATGAAAGAAACAACAAATTTCCCTTCCAATGCTTCGGGTCCAATGATCACATGAGGAGCAAAACCAGTCAGGTGGTTCCTGAACCTTTTAAGCGGCCAGACCTCAGCTTTATCACGGACAAAAAGATATTTTCCAAGCTGAACATTTACTGAGCCCAATGAGTATTTAAAAATTTTCCCATTTGAAAGATATTTCGATCTTTCAGTAAGGGGAATTCCCAATTCTACGGCAAAATCACTCTCAATAGAAATGTTTTCTGCTCCGGTTTCAATTATGGCCAAACCGTTCTTTGAATTACATAAAACCGGAACCATTGGATATTTGTGGCCAAACCAGGGGATCTTCATTACCTCCATTTTGCCAGGCTGTTCAATGTCAGCAAAAAAACGTTCCCTGGTTCTTAGAATAAGCCGGTTGTTAATAAAATCGAGTGATACGATCCTGTTTCTGATCATTGCCGGATTCAGGTTTGCATCAAAAAAATCCTGACGGGGTTTGGGAATATAATTCCCATACAGTCCTGACAATGTAAATTCTTCAAAATCAAGAATTCGGCAGAAGATATTAAAACCATCCAGTTTCCCGGATTCTGTCCCCACCTGCATGACAGTCCTTCCTCCCCTGAGTGATTTCAATTCCTCTCTAAGGTCCCTGCTGTGGATCAACCAACCTGAAGTGTTTCCGGTATCAAGTAAAATACTGAATTTTTTATTCCCCTTTTTGAGAACAATACTTTTTAATGCTCCTTTATTTCCACTTTCAAAAGGGATCTCCACCCTCTCTTTTGCAGACTCTATTCTAAAATAAACCCCGGGCTTTCTTTTGTATAATTTATGATTCAATTTAAGATTTGCATAATAATTCCTGTTGTCCCGTTTTTTAATCCCTTTCATCTTTTTCCTGTATAGAGAAGAGAGCTTTTCAAAGTCCATAGCAGACCTGTAGAATTCCAAGGCAAGAAGAAAAAAAAGATTGGATTTCCCGAATCCGGATTTATGATCCAGCAGAGTATTAAGCAATGATCCGGCTGCACTGAAATCTCTTTTGTATAACTCATTGAAATATCTAAGCTGGATCAATGATACGGAACTTAACTTTTCCTTTGATATGGAGTTAATACTATCAGCAGAAGAGATAAGGTCACCTCTGGAAAGATGCCTCATTCCTTCAAGTACATGTATATCAAATTTGTTTCCGGCAATATTTTTTATTTTTTCAAAAAGCTTATCAGCTCTCTCTTTTTCACCGGTTCTTATCAGGGCTTCCAGATAAAGTAATTGAAAATCAAGGCTTTTTTTGTCAAGGTCATGATCTTTATATATTTCAGTTATATTGCCGAGCCTTCCATTAAGATAGATATCCTTTATAGTTTCTGAATCTCCTTTAATGAAGGAAGTTAGCAATAT
>JAGLQR010000300.1 GCA_023136725.1 Candidatus Aminicenantota bacterium | reverse complement strand
CCACCGGAACTCTTCTCACAGGCCTGCCTCCCGATTATCATGGGGTGATTTCAAATTTTTATTCATCTCTGAACAAAAAGATTGTAACGCTGGCAGAGATGTTCCTGTCAAAAGATTATTTTACAGGTGCAATTTCTGCAAACCCTAATTTTGGAAGAGCATATAAATTTGATAAGGGGTTTACAAAATTTGATGAATTGTTTTTTAATAATCCGGTTGTACAGGCAGAAGAATTTCTGGACCCGTTCAAAAAAATGCTCGACAATTCCGGAGACAAACCATTTTTTGTATACCTTCATTTACGTGAACCTCATGATCCATTTGCCATGCCTCACCCATTTTTGATTAAGTTTCAAAATGAATTTTCCGAAGTTTCAAAAAAGATCCCTTCTATTTTTAAAGCATCCAGGAGGGAGTATGAAAAAGATAAGGAGATCAGATCTCTCCTCGGTAAACTTTATGACGGCAACCTGGCCTACGGAGATATGGTATTTGGAAAGATCATTGATATTCTGAATAGAAGAGATCTCTCTTCAGATACAATTATTGTTTTTCTGTCAGATCATGGAGAGGCTATAGGAGAGCACGGAGTTTATGGCCACGGGCATGTACTCTATCAGCAAAGCATGAGGATCCCTCTTGTAATAAAGATCCCGGGCCTTAAAGGAGATACATATAATTCACAGGTAATTACATCTGATCTTGTGAGAACTTTATCCGATATTTTCATGCTCCCATATCCTTATAAAATGAACTCTTACGGCAGGAATTTGCTGATTCAGGGAAAAAAGAGAAGACTTTTTGTCAGATCAATAAATGCATTCAATTATCCGGGATATATGGTCCAGCAATATCCGTATAAACTTATCATACACTTCCCATACAACGATAAAACCATGGAACTTTTTAACCTCGAAACCGATCCGGGGGAAAATCATGCAATTGAAAACAGACCCCTGATAAAAAAGACTTTATTGTTCTATTTGTTCAATCACCTGAGATCTGCCTCAGAAATAAAGCAGGATATTGTAAAACCGGAGTTGAAAAAAGATGATGTTAAAGCTCTCGAATCTCTGGGATATTTATAAAGAAGGATGAGACATTGAAAAATTTAAAAGCATTTAGAAACATGATATGGACAGGAGCATTGGGGAAATCACTCCCTTTGTTACTCCTGATCCCCCTTTTATTTACATATTGTGCGGAAAAACAGGAAAAATTAACCCCGTTCTTCCCTGATACAATTGATGGTGTGACTTCATTTATTTTTAATAGCCACTCTATGGAGGACCATTTCTCCGGAAATTGGGGTCCACCGGTAATTAGTGTGGACAAAAAATTTTCCAGGGAGCTGAAAGAGGGTGAAGGCAGATTGTTATTCGATACCCTCCGGTCAGAAAGATATATATTTAATGTAAATATCCACTCTTCCGGCAACCCTTTGTCAATAGGACTTAACGGAAAGAAATATAAGCTGACGGGGAAGAACAAGTTTTTCGGAAAGGAAAGTATAAAAAAAGGGGATAACAAGATCACATTTCAGTTTGCTCCCGGAATTAAATTCAAAAATGCCGATATTTTCCCCTCAAGGATTGCAAGGATAAAAAATTTCAAAGACCTGATAAGAGATCCACGAGTCCTTTTCCTGCCTGGAGTTATCCGTTATTACATAAATCCTTTTGCCGGGGAAGAACTTATTCTCAGCCTGGATCTGAACGGTAATAAAAGTACATCCCTCAAAGTTGAGGTCATCACAGGAGGGGAGAAGCATACTTTTTCAAAAAAAGTTCATAATCTCAAACGGTTTCGAATCTCACTGAAAAATGGTGAATTTCAGGAGATCAGGATCACTCCGTCAGGGATAAATACAGAATATTTAAGAATTGCTGAAAGCTTTCTTGTATCTGACAAACCGGAATTGAATAAAGGGAGTGAGGAGATTCCCGGGAGTATGAACGGCAAAAACCTTCTCTTTGTACTTCTTGATGCCGCCAGGAATGACCACATGAGCTATAACGGACACTCAAGAGAAACCACCCCAAACATCGATTCATTTTCAGAAGGATCATTTATCTTCAGGAATTGTTACTCAGAGGCATCATTTACACTTGCATCTACAGGAACACTTATTACAGGACTCCCCCCCGATTTTCATGGTGTTATTTCAAAACATTACTCATCTCTTAACATGAAGAGTATTACCCTCGCAAAATTGTTCGGGATCAGAGGCTATTTCACAGGATCAATAACAGGCAATCCGAATTATGGAAAAGCCTTCAATTATCATATCGGTTTTACAGATTTCATAGAGTTATTTGAAGATCATCCCGTGGTTGATGCCGGTGAGTTTATCGAGCCTTTCAAAAAAATGATCGAAAAAACCAAAGATAGCCCTTTTTTCATATATCTGCATATACGTGAACCCCACGATCCTTTTATTATGCCCCCTCCATTCCTCGGGAAATTCCAGAACAAATTTAAAAAGAATGGAAAAGAGCTTAAAAAGTTCGGAAAAGCTTTCGGTCAGAGTTATATAGATGAAGGGCCGGAAACAGAATTGTTGAAAAAGATCTATGATGAGAATCTGGCCTACGGAGATATGATCTTTGGCAAAATAGTTTCAATATTAAAAGAGAAAGGATTACTTGAGGATACATTGGTAGTTTTTTTGTCAGATCATGGAGAAGCAATTGGTGAGAACGGAAATATCGGACATGGCCATGTTCTGTATCAGCCGGGTATAAGGATCCCGATAGTTATGAAAATTCCCGGTATGAAGGGTGGAAAAAACGATCAACAGGTTATAACTTCAGACCTTGTCAGGACAATAACTGAAATGTTCG
>JAGLQR010000030.1 GCA_023136725.1 Candidatus Aminicenantota bacterium | reverse complement strand
AAGGATTGCAGCCTATCTCTGGTATCCTTACATTGAGGGATCAGGTGAACTGGTTATAGTACTTGCAGCATTAATCGGAGCTCTAGCGGCATTTTTATGGTTCAATACATTCCCCGCTCAAATATTCATGGGAGATACAGGATCACTTTTCCTGGGGGGAGTAATTGCCACATCAGCAATACTTCTGAAAAAAGAGATCATATTTCTTATAGCCGGAGGTGTATTTGTTGTTGAATTCCTGACAGTTTTCATTCAGGACTATATTGGAATAAAGTTATTTAAACGGCGAATATTTTACCGTGCTCCCATTCATCACACATTTCAATTTCTTGGTGTTGCTGAATCGAAAATTGTAGTAAGGTTCTGGATAATTGCTGCAATTTTTACACTTGTAAGCCTTATTACTCTTAAACTCAGGTAAAATAATGGAACATTTAAACTCAATAATTATGTTTTTAGGAAGGAACATTAAGATATTTTTTGTTTCGGTGTTATTACGCTTTTTCATTTTCACACTAATATTGATAATTTCAGTTGTAGTATTTTTTTTAGCAGGATATCTCTTCAGTGATCCGGCTTACATTGTTATGATTTTTTCAATTATTTTAATTATAAATCATTTTGTAAATCACAAAGTGTTAATAAAGCATACATTTATTCTGATGGAAAAATACTCTGAAGATAATGTTGAAGGAAATATAAAAATTAAAAATAAATCTGAGTTAAGGAAGATGATGAAGAACAGAGAGGAGATCAAACGTTTGTTGAGCTCATCTACTATTATAATGCTACCTGCAAAACTTTCCTTTTGCCTCTCATTTATTTTAAATAAATATGAAACAGAGGATCATTTCCACCAAAAGGAGATTAAAAGCTTGCTCTTAGATCATTATAAACAAATAATGATAGAAGTATTGATAAGCCTGACGCTATTCCTTCCGTTTTTTCTTATTTCAATTGTATTTACAGCCGGTTATGGTTCCGAGCTTTTGATACTATCATTGATCCTTGCATTAATATTTTTTTTATTCATCAAATCTGCACTCATCACTCCAATATTTTACCTGATAACATACAAGAAGCTATTTCAAAGAATACAATCCTGATATCTATTATCCACAAAGTGCAAAGGTTGTGACAAGTTCAGAGTTTTAAAAGAGCGGCTAACCTGTTTTGTCAGTTCGGTTTCAGGGGATCAATTATCTTGGAAAAACGTTTTATCATGGAACTTACTTTTATTCCTGAATTGTAAGTACCCTTTTCATTAATTTCAAATCTAATCTTATTCCCCTTTATTACAATGTTAATTAAAACTCCCTTCTCTGCAAATCCTGTTGTATCTGATATAGTAAGTATGGGTTTATCCCGTGTGAAATTAATTATATCCGGCAATATTTTTTTTGCAGTTTCAGCTATATATAAAACGTGACATCCAAAGATCTCATGTATACTCCTGACTTTTTTTATCTTTACCTGTTTTCCTTTTATTTTATTATCTTTGTAAATTGTTCTCAGAATTGAATCAAAATCAGTTCTCCCTATAGCTCCGATCACAAACGGAGAAGAATCATCCTTCTTTAGTACATTCTCAGGCCATTCAATATACTTTGACAATTTTTGGATGGTAACACTTTTCAGCACATCTTCCTCTGCCTGTTCCATTATCGGATTTGGCAGAATATTACCAATAAAACATGTTAGAAGAATAGTGAAAATGAAAAATGTCTTCATGTTATTTTAGTTTCTTATTCTTACACTTAAGATAAAATTACGTCCCTCCTGTAGAAACATGTGAGGCCCTGATCTTCGGATATTTGCATGATAATTCTTCGCATTGGTCAGGTTATTTACCGTTAATGTAAGATCTATTTGTGATCCTGCCAATTTTATACTGCTCCAGTACAGGTTCAATCTCAAATTATGAGCTGAACTTATCATGAATGGATCAATAATAGCACTGTTTCCACTAAGAGCCTGGTATTCATCAAAGAAAGAATACAGAAAACTCAGAGTAAGGTTTTTATAAACATTATAACTAACGCCTAAATTCAACTTTATTTCAGGGATGCCCGGCACATCATATGTATCAGTCTCTCCGGTTGTGTTACTTTTGATATCCTGTGTTATGTCAAAAAGATAAGCACCATTAACAAAAGCTATGAGAGGTTTTTTCTTTAGCCTGAATTGAAATTCAACACCTTTTATATTTTGTTTCTCAACTTTTCCGATTCCCGAGCCGATAAGGGCACCTACCGAACTGAGATAATCACTAACATCATTGACATAGACCGTGAAACCCAAATGAGCCAGTTCACCGAATTGTCTTGAATAATTGACTTCAAAAGAACGAAGCTTAGCCGGTTTTACATCAGGGTTGCTACTTAACTCAAAAACATTTGGTTCTCTGAAAGCTTCCCCATATAAAACTTTGAATATGTCATTCCCTGAAGGTTGCCAGACCATTCCTACCCTTGGATTCAAAGTACCGCCATAAATATTCTGGTGATCATAACGGCAGCCGAAGTGCAGTTTAAGTTTCTCACTGAAAAAAGAACTTTTAAACTGAAGGTATATCCCATGCTTGACACTGTCGTAACTGTCTTTTCTTAGAGATAAATTGACAGGGATATCATAACCACCCCCAATCCCGAAAGCAGCATCTGTTACAGCCAATCCTACATAATCAATATTATCGAATACATAACCAATATCAATTGTGGAAACAGGAGACAATGCCCATGTACAAAGTATATCAAAATGTTTTCTCTGACTCCCACGGCTGTTCTTGTTAGTATAAATATGGGTAAAATATTTTTGAATTTCTTCAGGGGTGATTGAATCAGGATCAAGAATTCCCTGATCAACCAGGTAGTGTGCAAAACTTTCATAAAAATCAATTATTTCAGACTCTCCATGAAGAATTTCTCCGGTAGATGTAATAACTTCATCAGGGAAAGTGTATATATCAAAATTATCATTGGACTCAAGACGTGAAACCGGCCATAACCCGGAATGGTATCTTCCCCACATATATGACCATGTATGCTGATATTCTATTTTTATTTTAATTTTTTCAGTAATTTTCTGATCGATACCGGCAAATGCCATAGTGAAATTTCGATTATCTTCCCCGTCTGTATAATCCCATCGCAATTTTTCCAATCCTTGTGACTGTTTATTATAATAATGGGTTAAACCGAAATATATATTTTTATAAGTGACTTTAAAGTTAAAAGGCAAAGATTCAGAAGGGTTTTTATATTCATTGATAAATTGATTTGCCAGAGAATTATCAGACCATCCGGGAGAATAGTTTTTTTTATCCCTTACAAAATCCAGAAAGTTTGCTTCATCACTGCTGAACAATCGAATACTTCCACCAATGCTAAGGTCCCTGAAGGTTTTTCCGAATACTAAAGCCGCACTTGTTGTATTATAACTGCCTCCAGAAAAAGATAATTCAATTCCTTCAAACTCAGGATCACTATCCTTTGTGATCACATTGATCACTCCTGCTAGTGCATTGGCGCCATATAATGCAGATCCCGGAGATGCCATAATTTCAATTCGTTTTATATTGTGAGTAGCGAACTGTCTGCTAATAAATCCTTCCTGTGCAATAAGATTATTAACTTCCCTGCCGTTAATCAGCAAAAGTGTCTGGGAAAAATTGGAGACAAGCCCCCTCTGTCCACCCCAAACCCAACTATGAGGATTATACAGATAAACACTGGGGATATAAGACAAAGCGTCCTGAAGATGTAAAAAACCCAGTCTCTCTATTTCCTCTTCCGTGATCACATAAACAGTTGCAGGAGCAGTAAAAAGTTTTTCACTCTTTTTTGAAGCAGAAATAACTTCAACATTTAAGAACTTCTCAAGGTCCAGTTTCATTAATTCATTAACTGACAGTTTTTTCCTGCTCTGGCTGAATAATAAAGCCGCTGAGATAAAGAGAATAAAAACCGCTTTAACAATCGTTTTTTTCATTCTTCATACCTCCCTATATTATTTATATCCTTTCTGACTTCCGGAGATCCGTTTTTCGATCATATGACAACAACCGCCAGTTTCAGAAGCTGAGAGCTTACTTTCAATCCTGCTCTGTTTATATTCGTTTTATTAATTTCGAATCGTATTCTTCCATCCATATCTACAAAATTGATCCCCAGTCCCATCCTTAACAATCCTTTTTTTTCACCGATAACAAGAACCGGCCATTCATTGATCTTTTTCAGTATTGCCTTAATATGTTTTGACGCTGAAGCAGATACAAAAAGGATATTGCAGCTTTTGAGCTCTTTTATACTAAATATATTTTTTATTATGATCTGTTTCCTTTTCACCTTCCTTTTCTCTGCGATCACTCGCAGCAATTTACTGATCTTACTCTTACCGAAGATTGTGATCGTAAAAGTCTGATCGGACTGTTCGTCAGGCCAGTCAAAAAACCTGGTAAAGTTATAAATAAAAACAGATTTTATATCTTCCGGAAGAAAATTCTCTTTTTCAGAATTGTCCTTTGCATTCATTGTTGTAAATAACAGAAAAAAAGAAATCAGAACAATTCCCGTTGAGCGAATAAACACTTTTCAATTCCTCCTGACCATGTATGAGACTCTTAAGTAAAGCCCTCTCCCCGGTTGACGATATCTCTCCGGTGGCCGGTTGGAAGTGTGGTAATACTCTGAATCAAATAAATTTCTGATCACCAGCTGAAACTTGAGGTTTCTAAATCCATCAAATGTCAATGTACTATGAAATACAAAGAAACTGTTTACATGGTTTTTACCGGTTGAAGTTATGGTTTTATGATTTAGTCGTTCATCAAGGAAATTTGTTCTTATATTAAGTTTAAACTTCCCGAAAAAATTCTGTGTAAAACCTATATTCAGGCTGTTAGGTGCAATCTCAGGCACTTGACCTGAAGTAACATACTTTGAGTCAATATAAGTATAATTGATATACGCACTGGTCCGCTTTTTAATATAATCTAAAGTGATTTCAACCCCATCAGTACGTAATTGTCTACTATTTATCCAGTGATTCTCATGAAGAGTCAGGATTCCATTTATACTATTTTTAAAAATACTTATTCCTGCCTGTAAGTTATGGGAAAGGGCATGAGAAAGATTCAATTCATAGGAGCGCATACGCTCTGGTTCAAGATTGGTATTACCGGAACCATACGTATAATCCCAGGGCTTTGGAGCGCGAAAAGCTTCAGTGTAAAGTAGCCTCCCATTGAACCTGTTCCGGGTAAAAACCAAACCTATCCTTGGAGTAAAGACCTCACCATAATAATCACTATTGTCATACCGGATTCCTGCTGTAAGCTGAAGGTGTTTTATAACAATATACTGAGATTGAAGATAAATGCTTAACAATTGGTTGTAAATATATTCAGGCTTATCAGGCGGCTCAGGATGGATCAAATATGATCCGCTATAGGATTTTGAAAATCCAGAGGAAAGTCTCTCCCATTCCAGTACTAATCCTCCAATTATCTCCAAATTGCTGCCAAACCTATAGTTAAATTGTTCCTCCAACCCGAACAGGTCATTTGGACGATAATATCCAACCTGTCCGACTTCACCTGCTTCATCATCACGTATATATGCAATAGTATCATCCATCACTATTGCACTCCGATAATAAATGGAAGACTTCAAAAACCAATTATTACTCTGTTTGTAAATATGATTTATATACATATTCAGAAATCTTATATGCCAACTTGTACCATTATCCAGATAATCTGTTCCTTCCGATCTATAGTTTGTAGTTCTCGATGAGATTTTATCTTGGAAAATAAATCCGGCTTTAAAATCTTTATAAAAAAATTTCCCGTCAAGAGCAATATCATCTTCGAAATTTTCCATATTATCCGACCAGTTTAAATCTCCCGCACTGCCGGAAAGATCAAATTTATTGCTTTTTTTATACATTCCTGAAAAACTGAATCCGGTTCTGTCCTTTTCCTTCAGATTTCTGTAATTAAAACTTAATCCCATCGTTTTGAAACTTCCGCTAAGAAGGTTTATTTCTATCCCTTCTTTATCCCCGGGGTCATATGTAATTATGTTGATGATACCTGAGACAGCATTAGTTCCATATATTACAGATGATGGCCCGTAAACAACCTCAATCCTCTTTACATTGTCCAGATTAAAATGGGATCCGCCATAAAAACCTCCGGAGTTAAGTTCATTGATCTGGATACCATCCACAAGAACAAGAATAAGGTTGTTTTGGGAAGGAGCGCCCCGCAAGAATGTATAATTATTAAATCCTGAAATGTTCCTGAACTGAAAACCGGATATATCTGCAAGAGCATCCTCAAGAGTGAGGTAACCCCGTTCATGAATCTGTTTATTGCTGATAACCCTGACGGTTGCAGGCACCTTACCAAGTTGTTGTTTTTTCTTCGAAGCAGTTGTAACTTCGATCTTTGAAAGTTCCAGGATATCCATCTTTAAAAGTTTATCAATCTTTGAATCACGGGATAATAATCCAATATCATGAATAATGAAAAGTATTGCCATAAAGAGAGCTAACTTTTTGGAAAATTTTTTCTTAAAAAAATTTCTATCCATATCTGACTCTCCATTCGAAATAAAATTGTATGCCACTAAATCTATGAAGTTAAACTATTTTTCTTCAGTTCTGTTTCCAGCTCTTCTATCCTTTCATTCAACTCCTTTATCCTGAATTCCCTTTCAATTGTTGCATCATGAAAACGTTCCAGTTCATTTAGTTTCTCATTTAATTCCTTTGTTTTTTCATCAACACAGGCCTCCAAACCTTCTTTCAACTTTAGAATCTCCTCTTCTGCTTTTTTTCGAATGTCACACTCTTTTTTTAATGTAGCATTTGATTCTTCCAGATTTAATAATTTCTTTTCAAGTTTTCTTATAAGAGTTTTATTATACTTTTTTAAAAAAACAGTCTCTTTTTCCGGAAATCTCTTAGGTCCATGGAATTTTTCCGCACTAAAATTCATAAGAATAAACTTTATCTCTTTGATAAACTCCATTGGATCAAGAGGTTTGATTAAAAATCTATCCGCTCCTAAACTAAGGGCAAATTCCTCATCACTATGATCAGTATAGGTCGCAGTATAAAATACGAAAGGTATATTTCTTGTCTTTTTATCCTCTTTACATTTCCTGCAAAGAGCGAATCCATCCATTACGGGCATTAATATATCAGAGATTATCAGGTCGGGAAGGTTTTTCTTGATTTTATCCAATGCTTCAGCTCCATTTTCTCCAGTTTCCACTTCATACCCATAACTTTTCAAAAGGGTTTCAAGCAAATAAATATTTTCCGGTATATCGTCTACAACTAAAATTCTTTTCATTTGTCTACTCCTCACTATTCTTTAAAAATTTTTCTACTTCTACCGGAAATGTGTCAGGATTTATAGGTTTCTCAATATAACCGGTGCATCCGGATTCGAGAGCTTTTTCCTTGTCTCCAACCATCGCGTAGGAAGTTACTGCTACTATCGGGATATTCTTCAAATCAGGATTGTTTCTTAGTCTTTTAGCAACCTCATAGCCATCCAGCCCGGGTAACTGAATATCAAGGAGAATGATATCGGGTTTAATTTCTCCTGCAATCCTGATACCACTTTCTCCATCCATCGCAGGGATTATTGTATGCCCTCTGCTCTCCAATATAAAAGTGATCAAATATAAATTTTGCTCATTATCTTCAATAATAAGAATATTAGCTTTCATTTAATTCTCCTGTTTATTTAAAATTTCAGTATCATTAGATGGAAAAAATACTGTAAAAGTGCTCCCCGATTCTAAATTACTTTTTACCTTTATTCCTCCGTTCAACAGCTGGGTAAGTTTTTTGCAAATAGCCAGTCCTAGTCCTGTACCCTCTCTTTCTCTTGACAAACCACTGTCCAATTGTCTGAATGTTTCAAACAAAAATTTTATATCTTCTTTTTTTATTCCGATTCCAGTATCCAGAACTTCAACAAGGATCATTCCATTTTCAATCCTGCAGTTAACTGTAACCCCTCCCTCCTCAGTAAATTTTATTGCATTATTGACAAGATTAATGATGATCTGCTTTACCCTGCGGGGATCACTTTTAATCTCACTTACCTTTTCATCAATATTTACATTCAGATATAATCCTTTTTTTTCAGCAAGTGTTTTAAGTTCAACTATCGTATCTTTCATCAATTTTCCCATATCAAATTTTGCCAGATCCACTATAAGTCTGCCTGATTCTATTTTTGAAATGTCCAGGACATCATTAATCAGGTTCAATAAATGAATTGAGCTGTTTTTTACCATATTCAATTGTTTTTCCTGTTCTGGATTCAGGGGGCCGGACAGCTTTTGAAGGATTATACTGGTAAACCCGATAATAGAATTAAGTGGTGTCCTCAGTTCATGTGACATAGATGCTAAAAAAGCTGACTTAAGTCTATCCGCAGACTCTGCCTGATCTTTTGCCTTTTCAAGCTCTATAGTTCTTTCTTCAACTGTTTCCTCAAGTCTCTCCTTATGTTTTTTCAGTTCATTCTCAACTTCATCACGCTTCATTTCCTGAAACTGAAGCCTTCCCATTAATTTATTGAACCCACTATAAAGTACTCCTATCTCATCGCCACTTCTTGTTTTAACTCTTTTAGAAAAATCTCCTGAGGTTGTTATTTCTTTTGCTATATCAACTAAATTTAATATAGGTTTAGAGATGCTTTTTTGTGTATTCAGGGAAAGAAAGAAAGCAGCGATCATTCCTATAATTAACAACAATGCAGCGATAAAAATATTATTTTTTACAATATTCCACCTATAGGATTCATCTATACGCAGAAACAATGTCCCGATCAATTCTCCCTCATCATCAATCTGCCTTGCAATTGTTATTAAGTTGTTTTTTTTTCTGGTCACATTATTTTCATAGAAAGGATATGTAAATTCTGCATATGATTTTTTGTTGTATGTAGCAAAGAGTCGTTTCTTTTTGTTATATATCCATGCATTTACTACATGTTTTTGTGTTTCCAGAGAAAGCATCACCTTTTCCGCTGCTTCATTATCAAGGAAGTGAAGTGCAGGAGCGCAGTTTGATCCTATAACCTGGGCAACAGATGAATATTGCATCATTGAGAAAGTCTTAAATTCATTAAACTCATCTATCATATAATAGATCAGGAAAGATAAAAGAATAATAAAAGTGGTCATGATCTGAATCAATATAAGCTTGGATTTGATAGAGAACTTTCTATATGATAATTTTGAAAATTCCATTTCTCAAGTTTAAGTATGCAATCAACTTACACATATACCCGAATTTATAAAAATTATAGTACAATAAAATAAAAAAGCATACTTATACAAAGTTCATTTGCATAAATTTCATGACATTTATTCAGTAACCTGAATACTTGTTTGAAAACTCACTTCAATTAGGTTATGATATTTATAATTGTTACGATTTTTTCATAACCTGAAACTCGGGAGGGAATTCAATAAATGAAAGAGAAAGAAGATAAATACTTGAAAAGATGGAAAAAATGCTGGCACATTGCTCCTGACATATATCAATTGTTAAAGGAATGTAAATCAATCGAATCTGCAAGACAGAAAACCATGAACTATCTGAACTCTACTGAAATGGAATTTCGTAACGATTACTATGATATGACGAATTCACAGTTTATTCTGTTTAAAAATTCATTGAATGTTCTTAAGAACCTTTTCTCAAAAAAATACGAGAGGATCTCTTCTTCATCTTCGTTGAAGTATTTATGGAAAGCTGCAAGAAAAGGCGATAGCGACGTTTCTGACGGCTTTATCAGTGAGTTCGAGCATCTTTTCAGTGCTTTGAAAGGTCATTCCAATGTTTATCCCTCCCATTTACTTGAGAGCACTGTAAGTCCTGAATTCGATCAATATAAAGGGAGAAAAGCCGCAATAAAAAGATCTGATTTCCTTGACAAAATGGGGGATGAGCTTGATAAGGCAACAGAAAGATTCCCTGATACTTTATCTAATAAGATCCTGAAGCAACGCGAGATCAACAAGAAAAATATTTTAAAAGAATTCAATGGTACCGAGCAGGATTGGGAAGATTACAAATGGCATTATAGAAATATAATCAACAATCAGGAAAAACTTGAGAAACTTAAGAAAATTATAAATATTTCCAAGGAACAGGAAGAAGCAGTAAATAGAGCAATTAAAAACAGGATTCCTTTCGGAATCACTCCCCATTACCTTTCACTAATGGATAAAGAGGAAAGTCAGTCAGATTTCCCCTTAAGGATGCAGGTTTTTCCTCCGGTTAATTATATTGATAAAATGCTGTCTCACACAACAGATAAGAACATGGCATTTGATTTTATGAGGGAGCATGACACTTCACCGATCGATAGTATTACAAGGAGATACATAAAAGTTGCAATTCTGAAGCCTTACGATACATGCCCGCAGATTTGTGTTTATTGTCAGAGAAACTGGG